>JAZRJN010000042.1:0-10208 GCA_045645785.1 Candidatus Aphodosoma sp.
AAATTCCGAGGAGTTGGAGCTTGGGCAAGATACTACTTCTTTAGTCGATTATAATGTGCTTATTACTAATACACTTATTAAGGGTAAAAAGCTTGAAACTCATAATTTTGTAGATTGTCGTTGGGCAAGGTCGCAAAACGAACGTAACGGCATTGACACGGTGTTCGTGAATACATCTATCGTTGACATTACTGAAACAGGTTATTTCAATTTCCATCTCGATTCATTGTCATGTGCGCGCGATTGCGGTTCGCCTAGTGTATCAATACTTTATCCCCTCGACCTTGACGGTAAAGAACGCAATGCCGACGGCAAACCCGATTTAGGAGCGTATGAAAGATAATGTTTTATAAGATATGATAAAAAAAGACGCAACCAAATTTGATTGCGTCTTTTTTGTGTGGTGCCACCAGGAATCGAACCGGGGACACAAGGATTTTCAGTCCTTTGCTCTACCAACTGAGCTATGGCACCATCGTTGCTTTCTTTCTCAAAAGCGAGTGCAAAGTTACGATAAATATCTGATATGACCAAATATTTTGCAATGTTTTTGTTGGTAAATTTATTTTCTTTTGTATATCAAAGAGTTAAATGCCGAATTTTTCTGGAAATTTGGCATTTGTATCTTTGTAATATGCCTTAATTTGTGCCATATCGGCATTTACATCACCTGTAGGAATGAATTGTTCGCCGAGTTTTATCTCTTTTTTCTTGAAATCTAATGCTGCAAACACGATTGGAACACCTGCTTTTTCGGCTATGAAATAGAATCCTTTTTTCCAATCTGGATTATAACTACGTGTACCTTCTGGTGTGATTGCAACGCAAAGTGTGTCGTGATTGGCAAATTCGGCAGCCATTTGGTCGGTCATGCGTAGTTTTTTGTCGCGTTGTATCGCAATACCGCCAAGCGCACGCATCAAATAACCCATAGGGAAGAAAAACCACTCTTTTTTCATAAAGAAATTGGCTTTAATATTTAATGCGAATTTCACTAACATACCTATAATAAAATCCCAATTCGATGTGTGTGGAGCCACACAAATTACACATTTTTTAGGTAGTTCTTGTACGAGGTTGATGCGCCATCCCCAATGTTCTAATGTTTTATAAGCCCAATTTTTTTTCATATTTAGTGTTTTTTTATTGTCAACGGTCAATGGTCAACAGTCAACTGTCAATAGTTATTTATAATTTGTCATCTGTAATCTAGTACATTACGTCTGCTGCGGCAGCGGTATAGATGTGGATTTTTATGTTTGGTGAGTTATGTAATGCTTTGCAACAGGCTATTATTGTTGAGCCAGTGGTGATTACGTCGTCGATTAGTAGTATTGTTTTATCTGCAAAAAGCGTGCTATCTCGTAGAGCAAATATATCTTTTACGTTTTCGACACGTTCTGTAAGAGATTTTTGTGTTTGCGATTCGTTGTTGCGTGTGCGATATACGTTTGTGGTATTTAGTGGTACTCCGAGTTGTCGTGATACCTCTGCTGCAATTAGTTCGGATTGATTATATCCACGCTTTTTTATTCTTTTGGAATGGAGTGGTAGGGGTATGATGTAATCTATTTGCGCATATATATTGTTTTGTTTGATATTTTCTGCTATTGCCCTGCCAAATAGTATGCTTATATCTTGATAATTATTGTATTTTAAGTCATGTATCAGTCGCTGACTCAATGTGTTAGTCTCAAAAGGCATCAACGATGCAGCTGTTTCGAACGGCGTTAAACCCATCAATCGTTGCTCGACAATATTGCCTTCATATTTGAGTATTGGCGAAGCGAATAAATCTTTTAATGTGGTCGTTTCGCAATGTTTACACACTGCTATTTCGTCGATTTCCAGTGCCGCATCGCAATTCAAACAGTGCCTATCGACTACTACACATTTTAAATATCTGATTAACTTTCTAATCACTTTTCACTCCTAATTTCTAATTCCTCATTCCTCACTCCTCATTCCTAATTTTCTTGCTATTGCCTCAGCACAATTTTCTCCATCCATTGCGCTTGATGTGATGCCACCAGCATAGCCTGAGCCTTCGCCTGCAGGATAGAGTCCACTGATTTGTGGGTGCTCGTAAGTTTCAATATTTCGAGGGATGCGTATAGGTGATGATGAACGACTCTCTACGCCTACAACTACGGCTTCGTTGGTCAAATATCCACGCATTTTGCGGTCAAAGCCCTTAAATCCTTCGCGCAAACGATGTCCGATGCGTTCTGGCAACCAAAAATGCAATGGTGATGATATCAAGCCTGGTAAGTATGAACAATCAGGCAGACTATTAGATAATTTGCCTTTCACGAAGTCAGCAAGACGTTGAGCAGGAGCAGTTTGCAATCCACCTCCGTTATTGTTGAAAGCCAAACGTTCTAAATCTTCTTGAAAACGTAAACCGCACAATTCGCCATATTGAGCATACTCTGTAAGGTCTTCAGGGCGAAGTTCCACCACGATACCCGAATTGGCAAATGGTGAGTTTCGGTGCGATGCACTCATACCATTCACAACAATCTGTTTCTCCTCAGTTGCCGATGGCACAATATGTCCGCCAGGACACATACAGAATGAATAAACACCACGACCATCTACTTGATGTACAAGACTATATGATGCAGCAGGCAAGTATTGGTTACGCTCTTTGCAGTGGTATTGTATGCTATCAATCAGTGCTTGTGGATGTTCGGCACGCACACCCATTGCGAAACCTTTTGCCTTAATCTTGATACCTTGTCGGTGCAATAAATGATAAATATCACGAGCCGAATGACCTGTGGCTAATATCACATTATCAGCCATATAGGTCGAACCATCAGCACAACACACACCTTTTATGGTGTTAAACTTTACTATAAATTCGTTTACGCAACTATTAAAATGTATTTCGCCACCGCAATCCAGTATGCGTTGACGTATGTTCTTGATTACTTGAGGCAAACGGTCTGTACCAATGTGAGGATGAGCCTCGTAGAGTATCTCATCTTGTGCTCCATGATAGTGAAATATTTCGAATATGCGCTGAGTATTACCACGTTTTTTTGAACGCGTGTAGAGTTTTCCGTCAGAGAACGTACCTGCACCACCTTCGCCAAAACAGTAGTTACTTTCCACGTTGAGAGCAACATTGCGATTGAGTTGCGCAATATCTTTTTTGCGGTCTAATACTTCCTTACCACGCTCTAACACAATAGGTTTCAATCCGTATTCAATCAAACGCAATGCAGCAAACAATCCCGCAGGACCCGAGCCTACAACCACAACTTCACGCCCATTCGACACGTTCTCGTATCTGAAAACATTCTCGTATTGGTAGTTTGGTTTTTCGCCAACGAAGGCTCTTACCTTCAACAACACAATCGGAAATTTGCCACGCGAGTCGATAGATTTTTTTACTACCTGTATGTGATTTATAGTCGATTCTTTGACATTCAACTTTTTAGCCACCACACCTTTTAGCAATTCTGGTATAGCAGCCTCTTTCGGAGTTAATGATAATTGTAATTCGTGCATAATTCTTAAATTTCGTTACAAAGATACAAAAAATAATTGAGAATTGAGAATTGAGAGTTGAGAAATTTTTGCTAACTTTGCAAATTATGTAATAACGAGCGAAGCGAGTGAAGTTTCATATCTCGCTACTCGCTACTAAAAGTCTAAAATATTATGGTCGAAATAGGAAATACTATCGTAAGTTTTGAACTTTTTGAACAACGATTTTGTTGTGATTTAGGTGCTTGCAAGGGCGAGTGCTGTATCGAAGGCGATGCAGGTGCTCCGCTCGAAGAGGCTGAATTGGCTGAATTAGAGAAGGCTTTGCCTATCATTTGGGACGAACTCTCTGACGAGTGCAAACGAGTAATCAACGAGCAAGGTGTGGCTTATCGCGATGCTGATGGTGACCTCGTTACCTCTATCGTCAATGGTCGCGAGTGTGTATTCACTTACACCGACCCAGCCGATGGGTGTTGCAAATGTGCGCTCGAAAAAGTCTACCGCGAGGGTAAATCTTCGTTCTACAAACCAATTTCTTGTCATCTCTATCCCGTGCGATTGACTGAATATAAGGATTTTACTGCTGTCAATTATCATCGTTGGCAAGTATGTGCTTGTGCCGAAAAATTAGGCTCAAAACTTAAATTGCCAGTGTATAAATTTTTGAAAGAGCCACTTATCCGCAAATTTGGCGAGGATTGGTACAAAGAACTCTGCAAAGCAGCAGAGGATTACGAAAATACGTTTAAAAACTTGTAAAATGAGTTTAATTGAAATCATACTGATTGCGATAGGTCTTGCGGTGGATTGTTTTGCTGTATCCATCGCAAGTAGTATTTGTTATGGCAAGTATAATTGGCCTAAAATCGTGCGAATGGCACTATTTTTCGGTCTTTTTCAAGGTGGTATGCCGTTGATTGGTTGGGCATGTGGAATAAGTTTTGCCTCTTTTATAAATAGTATCGACCATTGGTTAGCGTTAGGTATTTTGGGTTATCTTGGCGGTAAGATGATTTATGAGAGTTTTAAAGAAGATGAGGACGAAGAGGAGATGTGTGATGCTAAATCGCCTTATGGTTCGCTTCGTATGGTGACTATTTTGGCTGTCGCAACAAGTATAGATGCATTAGCTACGGGACTTATTTTTGTACCGCTTGGCAATCTTATGTTCTCAGCATCTGGCATTATTGCGCTTGTTAGTTTCTTGTTTACTTTCGTGGGTTGTGTGCTTGGCGTAACATTTGGCAAACGCATCAAATTCAATGTCGAAGCCATTGGCGGACTCATTCTTATCGGTATAGGTCTCAAAATATTCATCGAACACATGTTTTGCTAATTAGTAAAGAGTAATTTTCATTCCTCACTCCTCATTACTCCTTTCAGTCGTGATTTTTGCTTTGCTCAGCATAACTCAAGTAGAGCTTGGTTCTGCTCTCGCTTATCGCAAAAATTCCTAATTCCTCATTATATGAAAATTCTCCATCTCAGACATAACGACATTGACCGCACTCGGTGGGATGCAACGATAGCGCATTCGTTGTGCGATTTGCCGTATGCCTATTCGTGGTATCTCGATGTGGTCTGTCCGATGTGGGAGGCGTTAGCGACAGAAGATTACGCATTTCTTATGCCGCTGCCTTTGAAGAAGAAGTGGGGGATTAGTTACTTGATTCATCCGATATGGGTGCAACAATTAGGTCTGTTTTCAGCACAACCTATTACGCCTGAAATATTTGAGGCATTCCGTCGTCGCATCCCTTATCTCGTTTACGATTTCAATATCAATTATCTAAATAGAGAATGTATTTCGAGTCTTGAATCTCGTGTCTCGCATCTTGTTTCTTTGAATAAAACTAATTTGATTATACCCTATAATAAAGATATAGACACTATTCGCAAGGGGTACAACTCAAATACTAAGCGAAATATATCAAAAGCACAAAAAGCAGGACTCACTATCCGTGAGGTAGAAATAGAGAATTTTGTTGCACTATGGAAGGCAGAGAATAGTGCGATGCGCTGGGATTTGCATGCCACAATACAACCGCTTGTTGAAGTTGCATTCTCTCAATTCTCAACTCATCTTTTTGGTGTTTACAAAGACGACCAACTCATAGCCTCACTATTTGGTATGCAGACACGTGAGCGATTTATATATCTGATTCCAGTCTCTAATCAAGCAGGTAAAGAGCATAGTGCAATGTTTATGCTTGTAGATTATATTCTTGAAAATATTTGTTGTCTACAAGGTTTGACATTTGATTGCGAAGGCTCGATGATACCAGGTGTAGCTCGTTTCTATCAAGGTTTTGGAGCCAAAGAGCAACCGTATGCCCGAATTCAACGCTGTCATCCTCAATGGTTGGTGAAATTATTTCATCGTTAAATAAGAATGATTTTTTTTATTAAAAAAATTGGTTTTTGTGGATTTATTTGTTTAACTTTGCAGTTGAATTGATATTGTAAATATTACAATTATAAATAGCTCATTAATAATAACTAAAGATATGAACTCAATCGAACAACTCAATCGTGCGGCAGATAATATTCGTATTCTTGCTGCTTCAATGGTGGAAAAGGCTAAATCAGGTCACCCAGGTGGTGCTATGGGTGGTGCAGATTTTGCTAATGTGCTTTTCTCTGAATATTTAGTGTATGACCCAGAAAATCCTCGTTGGGAGGGTCGCGACCGTTTCTTCTTGGACCCAGGTCACATGTCGCCTATGCTTTATTCGGTGTTGGCATGTGCGGGCTATTACACTATGGATGATTTGAAACAATTCCGTCAATGGGGTAGCATTACTCCTGGTCACCCAGAGGTAGATGTTATGCACGGTGTTGAAAATACTTCAGGCCCTCTTGGTCAAGGTCATACGTTTGCTGTAGGTGCTGCTATTGCTGCTAAATTCTTGAAAGCTCGTCTTGGTGATGTTATGAATCAAACTATCTATGCGTTTATTTCAGATGGTGGTATTCAAGAAGAGATTTCGCAAGGCGCAGGTCGTACAGCAGGTCACTTGGGATTGGACAATTTGATTATGTTCTATGACTCAAACGATGTACAATTGTCAACAATGTGTGACGAGGTGTCAAGCGAAGATGTTGCTAAAAAATATGAGGCTTGGGGTTGGTATGTGCTTGAAATCAATGGTAATGATGCTGCTCAAATTCGTGAGGCATTGAATAAAGCGCAAGCTGAAAAATCACGTCCTACACTTATTATTGGTAAGACTGTGATGGGTAAAGGTGCGTTGAAAGCTGATGGTTCAAGCTATGAACGCAACTGTGCTACACATGGTGCTCCTCTTGGCGGTGATGCTTATATCAATACAGTGAAAAATCTTGGTGGTAATCCTGAAGAACCTTTCGTATTGTTTGAAGAGACAAAAGATATTTATGCTCGTCGTCGTGAAGAGTTGAAAGGTATTGTGGCTGAGCGTTATGCTGCTAAAGCAGAGTGGGCTAAAGCTAATCCAGAAAAAGCTGCTAAATTGGAAAAATGGTTCTCTGGTGTAGCTCCTGAAATCGATTGGACAGGCTTTGAACAAAAAGCAAATCAGGCTACTCGTGCTGCTTCGGCTGCATGTTTGGGTGTTATTGCTGGGCAAGTTGAAAATATGATTGTTTCGTCAGCTGACTTATCTAATTCTGATAAGACAGACGGATTCTTGAAACATACACATGCTATTACTAAAGATGACTTCTCAGGTGCATTCCTTCAAGCAGGTGTGGCTGAATTGACAATGGCTTGTTTGTGTCTTGGTATGGCTTTGCACGGTGGTGTGTTGGCTGCTTGCGGTACATTCTTCGTATTTTCAGACTATATGAAACCAGCAGTGCGTATGGCTGCACTTATGGAATTGCCTGTTAAATTCATTTGGAGCCACGATGCGTTCCGTGTAGGTGAAGATGGTCCTACTCACGAACCAGTTGAGCAAGAGGCTCAAATCCGCTTGATGGAAAAATTGAAAAACCATAGCGGTCGTAACTCTGTACTCGTATTGCGTCCTGCTGATGTTCATGAAACAACAGTGGCATACAAAATGATGATGAACAATATGTTTACACCAACAGCTATGATTCTTTCACGTCAAAATATTAAAGACCTTCCTGCTAAAGAGTGTCGTTTGTGCGAAGCTCATGGTGCAGAAAAAGGTGCATACGTTGTTTCGTCTGACGAAAATCCACAAGTGGTGTTGTTGGCATCAGGTTCAGAAGTTTCAACATTGGCAGAGGCTGCTGAGTTGTTGCGTGCAGAAGGTGTTCGTTTGAGAATTGTTTCTGTTCCATCAGAAGGTTTGTTCCGCTCTCAATCAGCAGAATATCAACAAGAAGTATTGCCATGTGGCGTTAAACGTTTTGGTTTGACAGCAGGTTTGCCTGTAAATCTTATGGGTTTGGTTGGCGAAAATGGCAAGATTTTCGGTTTGGAATCATTTGGATTCTCAGCACCTTACACCGTGCTTGACGAAAAACTTGGTTTCACTCCTGCTAAAGTTGCTGCTGAAATTAAAGCGATGCTTTAATATCTAATTAATAATTAAAAAAGGCTGAATCAAAAAATTGATTCAGCCTTTTTTATTATATTAAAGTTTTATGGTTGTTCAACCCAAAGAATTTTAGAGGTATCGTAGCCACGATTAGCAGCAAGACGTAGAATAGTTTCGATAGTGTTGGTGTCGAGCGATGGAGTTCGTGAAAGAATCCATAGATATTTGTCTGTTCGACTACCGACAAGAGCCCAAGAATAGTCATCGGCAAGTTCCATTACGTTGTATTGAGCATAGAAGTCGAGGAAGAAAGCAACTTTAAGTGCTCCGTTGTTAGAGTTTTTGTCTTGACGTTTAGCTTTTCCTTCGATAATGTCGATTTTGCCATCTAAAGAATCTTTGTAACCAGTGTTGATTACTTGCACCATACCATCGTCAAGAAGTTTGTAGTTGGCAGTTACACCGACCAATCCTTTTTCGAACGATATATCGTATCGACCAATTTCGTACCAAGTACCCATATAACGTTCAAGGTCGAGATTTTCAACAACAGTTGTGTTGAGTTGATTTTGTTTTTCACAAGAGCAGAGTAGGAATGTGCTACATATTGCTCCAGATAGAATAGATAATAGCTTTTTCATAATTGTAATAATTTAGAGGTTTACTATTATCAATTCAATTATTGTGCCAAAAATTGTTGAGTATTGTGCAAAAAATTGTATAGTTCTAGATGAAAAAGTGCACAAGTCTGGCGAAAAAGTGCACAAGTTTATAGAAAATCAAGTAGTTGAATTTTGTGTTATACCATGTTCTATGGCGGAAATAGCAGATCTTATTAGTGTTAAAAATTTAAGAAAGGCTCGTGAACGTTATGTGAATCCTCAATTAGGAAAAACATTGAAATGTACGATACCTGATAAGTCAAAAAGTAGTAAACAGAAATATGTAGATATAAATGTTGATATATCGAATTTTTAATAAAAAAATAGACTGTGTTAAAATTCAGATATAGCCTCTTTTTTTGTATATATAGATGAAATTTATTCTTCACCGCCAAATTACTTCTGTTGGTCGTGATTGGGCTACGGTTCGGTAAAATCAATTCGTTTCGTTTTAATCAGATAATAATTTGTTATCACAAATTTTATATAAAGCAAAACAGAAGACCAATTCAAACAAGTTTGATTGCTCTCCTGTTTTTCTTTATATATTTTTGCTATCGCAAAAATTATTATTAGATTAAAACTTCACTACTTGACTTTACTCTCACTCTTCACCGCCAAATTCCATTAAGTATGTTTTGATGAACATGTCGATGTCGCCATCCATTACGGCGTTGACGTTTGAGGTTTGGTAGTCGGTACGGTGGTCTTTTACGCGACGGTCATCGAATACATACGAGCGGATTTGTGAACCCCATTCGATTTTCTTTTTGCCCGCTTCGATTTTAGCTGTTTCTTCACGGCGTTTTTGGAGTTCGAGTTCGTAGAGTTGAGAGCGGAGTAGTCGCATTGCATTCTCGCGGTTGTCGAGCTGTGAGCGGCTTTCGGTATTTTCGATTACGATTTCGTCCTGTTCGCCAGTGACAGGGTTTTTGAATACATAGTGGAGACGTACGCCTGTTTCTACTTTATTAACGTTCTGACCTCCAGCACCTGATGAACGGAATGTATCCCAAGAGATGCCTGCTGGGTTTACTTCGATTTCGATTGTGTCGTCGACAAGAGGTACAACGAAGACAGATGTAAATGAAGTCATACGTTTGCCTTGAGCATTGAATGGAGATACGCGCACGAGACGATGAACACCATTTTCTGATTTGAGGTAGCCATAAGCATAGTCGCCATCCACTTGGATAGTAACAGACTTGATACCAGCCTCATCGCCTTCGAGCATATTTGTGATTTCGGCTTTGTAGCCTTGTTTTTCGCACCAACGGAGGTACATACGCATAAGCATTTGTCCCCAATCCTGAGCCTCAGTTCCACCAGCACCAGCAACGATTTTGATAACAGCGCCGAGTTTGTCCTCTTCGCGACGGAGCATATTGCGCATTTCGAGGTCTTCGATGAGGGTAATTGCGTGGTTGTAAGCCTCGTCAACTTCAGCTTCGGTCATGGCCTCTTCTTTGTAGAAATCGTAGGCAATTTGCACTTCGTTGACAGCATCTTTGACAGCATTGTAGCCTTCAATCCAAAATTTTAGGCCTTTAACGAG
>JAZRJN010000043.1:0-47011 GCA_045645785.1 Candidatus Aphodosoma sp.
CAAATCAATCATAAAAGTTTGTTCTTTATTTTGTTTAACATCGAGATACTCAACAAATATGGCGCGATTTGCATTGTTAGCTTTAACTGAAATAGTTACATTATCAAACAATGCTTCGTTTGGATTAAATGTAAACGCTACCTTTTTAGGCAAACTATACAAACGTAAATTTGATACTAATTGAATATATGGAGCACGAGCAGATGTATATGAAAATGTCAATTTTGCATTACCTTCGCTTGTAGCAGGTTGCAACGTTGCATTCCATTTAGTTGATGAACTTTTTACCTTCCAATCCCCAACATCATTCAACACAGAAGTAATCACATCACTTTTAGGTATCTCTACAATAACTTTTAGAGTATCCCTAAAAGAACCTAACTCACCAACTACAAATGTTTCGCCACAAGCAATACCACACAAGACACCTTCTTCGACACTACAAATTGTTGGATCATCAACATACCAAGTCAAAGCTTGAGGTTGCACCAATTGAGCATTCACACCTATTACGGCTTGCACCTCAATAGGGTACTCAAACTCATTATCAATTACAACAGAATCAAGACGCATAGCAATTTTTGCATCATCATTTTTAATAATACGCACTTGTGTTGTTGCACCATTATAAGATATGGTAAGATACCCCTCTTCTGTACCAGATGCTACAAACAGACCATCTTCGATATGTCCCACTATCGGGTCACAAGATAGTTCGAAACCAGTAACATCAGTATTCAACAATGCACCATATTGGTTATAACCTAAAACATGAGGTACGTATGTTCCGTAAGTAGGCAATTTAACATGAGCAATATTTGCCGAAATAGCAGCTATAGTATTATCCTCAGGAGCATTATTAACGACAAACATACCATTAGAAACAGCACGTTCCGTACCATCACTACATTGATTCATTGGCCCAAAAGGATCGATATATATAGATGAAGAACCACCTCCATCAAGATTTATAGCAGTATAAGCACCTGCTGATTGCATAATTTCGGCAAGCACTTTTGTAGTACAACCAATAGAGGCTACACGACCATCAACTACGCAATAAATCACAGTATCACCGGTTTGACTAAATCCCCAACCTGTACGTGGATGCAATTCGTCCCACACTTCATTTGTTTCTACTACTCCATCTTTAAGCATCAAAGCACGAGTATCACCACCAACACAATTGGTGATAGCGATTTCTTCGCCATTCATTGTTGTATTAAGAGTCAACACAATAGTATCGCCTACGGCAATAGCATCAAGAGCATCAGCCATTGTGCCATGACCTGAAAGAACTGCTCCATTTTCAGGGATAGCAACTCCAACTTGGCGATAACGACATTCAGTTGCAACTACTTTTATTTCTTTATTCATACCCCACTCTTCACCTTCGACAAGGGCAATAACTACCTCTGTACCATATTGATTAGTACGAGTATATTTACCTTGTAAATGATTATAAAGAACTAATTCGTTTTCAAGACGATTATAGTTGACATGATTGATATTCAATGCAACACCTTTATGAGTAGCCGTGCCATTGAAACTGAATTGACCTGCGTAAGGAGTACCATCTGCTGAATAAGCAGCCACAGGGCGACCATTATTAGGTGTATAAGCCAATTGTTTATCAACAACACATGCAGCAGTAGGCAATCCCACATCGCCAGATGTTACATAAAAGTCACCATTATGACCCGAGAAAAGATGATGACCAGGAGAACTATGGCGTTTTGCCACTTTAGAAATCACCTCACCACCTAAAATAGAATCACGACCAACATGAGCCTCAAAAGATATATATTCATTCGTACGATCGACAATTGTTTGATATACATAAAGCAATTTGCCATCCGCACGTGTCATAGTCATAGCAATATATTTGGTACTTGGACCAATTGGATAAACCGCAGTTGTATCGACACGATGCGATTTACCTCCCAACACAATATTATCAACAGCGAATAAATCAATGCACAATACACAATGCACAATGCACAATAGAATAGTTAGTTTTGTTTTCATAATTATTCCGAATGTTTCATTACGCAAAATGCGTAATTGCATTTAACATATCAAAAATAACAATCCGTTTCCCATCTTATAATATTATTTTCAACATAATCCGCAACTTTATTCATCATTGCTTGATTCCGAATAAAATTATCATAAAAACGTGATTGCCATGCAAAAGGAATATTATTTACATTAGCAAAACGAGTAACCGCGCCTTTAAAATTTGAAATAGCACGAGCAAGTAAACTTCGTTGCTTCGCAATATCTTGTAATTTTCTATTATTTGGAGACGCAATATTTTGTGTCTCAAAAGTTTCTCAATAAAAACAAAGGGCAGGTGGAAATTCCACCCACCCTTTATATGTTAAGAGATCTATATTATTACAGATTATTTAACAATAACTTTTGCTACAACATTAGCAGTTTTAACAATATAAGCACCAGCGTTAAGGTTACCATTAAGAGCTGTTACGTTTTGACCTGTAACTGTGAAGATTTGGAATTCACCTTCTGCAACTACAAGAGCACCTTCTGTATAAACATTAACTACTTCAACATTTTCAATAGCAGAACCGAGTTTTTGAGCACCAGCTGTGAATGTATATTTAGCAAAACCATTTTCACCTGCGTAGCAGTAGATAGCAGCTTCATAACCATCAGACTCAGCATAAACAGGACAATGCATGTATGTGTTTTTTGAACCACCAAGAGCAAAAGCATCACCAAAACCAGCTTGTGGGAATGTATATAAAACTTCCATTTCTTGCATAGAACGATTTTCATCTGCAAATTTGAGAAGAGTGAAATCAAGAGCAGGAGTATGACTATATGCTGAATTTGCACAAACCATAAAATATTCCATGTTACCTTCTTTATTTTCAACTTCGAATTCACAAACACCATTTGAGTTAGCATATTGAGGATAACCTCCAGCTAATTTACCTTCTTCATTATAGAAACAATCTGCACGTGAAGCAAAGCCTTCACCATCATATTGATACAATGTTGGGAGTGTACCTTGACCATCCAAATAGAAATTGTTTTCATCAACAAGAACTGCGATAGGAGCTGTACCAGGTTTTTCTACTGCTGAACCTTCATAGAATGGATCCAAGAAAACTTGCTCAGCAGGACCAGCAACACCACCTTCAATCACCCAACGATAGCAATCCAAAGCACTTGCATTTACAGCAAGAATTACAGCATGATCATTAACATCGCCCCAAACACCAAAAGCATCGAAACGAATTGAATTTTCTGCAAAATCAGGATTAGCTTTCAAAGATTCTTTGATAACTGGAGTACATGCACCTGTTTCAAGATCTACTTTATAAACAAGCATCAAGTCGGATGTACATGGACCAACAAGGCAATTACCTTCAGAGTCAAATCTAATATCATTATTAGCAAGTGTTACACCTAAACCTTCAGCAATAGTATCACCACGCTCAATGTCTGCTTTAAATGTTGCATCAAGAGTAATTGTTCTTTCATAATTACCAGTAGCACCATCAACTACAATAATAGAACATGGTGTACCACGGAAAGGGAAATACATTTTACCGTCGTAAGCTGCCATACTACGAATAAGACCAGCACCGCCGAGTTCATCAATAACGAAGTTACCTTCTGATGTAGAACGAATCCAATCGTTAACAAGTTTGTAATCACCAACTTCATAAGTAGCAGCATCTTTTTTAACATCTTGAAGAGCCGCTGTTTGAGCCATTGCACTCACTGAAACAAAAACTGCAAAAAATAATGCAGCAACTTTAAGTAAATTTTTTCTCATGACCTTAAAATTTAATAGATTAATAAATATATTTGGGAAATATAAAATCATCCTTTATTTTGTCAAAGTTAAATATTATTTTTGAAACTTCAAAATTTCAAAAGATGTTTTATAACATATTTTTAAAAAATACATCCCATCAGGCAAGCCACTGACATTTAACATCATAATATTATCAAAATCATTCCATTCAGAAATATAATCTCTCATTTTTTGTCCTGAAACTGAATAAACAACAATATCCGTAATATTTTTTAGCCCCAAATCAGAGTAAATCGCAATATTATCATCGTCCAAATTCACCACTCTGAAATAATTTTTTTCTACCAACTCTACATTTGTTGCCTTCTCCGACAGAGTAAACATTACAGTATCGCTATAAGACGTAGAAAGATTATTAGGCATATCAGCCTTTACACGAACATAATAAATTGAATATTTTAAATTTGTAAACTCACATTCAAAGGTATATCCATCTGTTCTCTTAACAGTCGTATTTCTACCAGGGAATTTATCAGAAGTTGATAATTCTACCCTGAAACCATTCGCAGGCTGTTCCGCCCATGTAATAATAACCGAATTTTCAGTTAAAACCACACCATTCAAAGGAGAAGTTATTATTGGCACAGGAATTTCAATATCTTTTGTAACAAATGTCAGAATAGGACTAACAGCTTCTACTTCACCAGCCACAACAGATACCCTAGCGTAATATGTAGTGCTATATTTCAACAATCCCTCTGGCAATATCAATTTATTACTATTCTGAACACAGCTATAGACTACCTCTGAATTTCTAAAAGTATTTTTAGAAGCCAATTCAAAAACATATTCAGGAGTTCCAAAATTTGATGCATCATCCCATTCAAATTCAAAAACCAATTCTACATCTGCAGCATTATTTTTAGGCGAATTAAAACCAAAGAGTTTTGAAGTAAATTTACGAGCATTGCTCCAATCTGAAAATCCACCTTCTGTTATTGTGCGCACACGCCAATAATAAGTTACACCATCTTTAATATTATATAACACAGATGTATTGAATGAAGTTGAATTGAGTGTACGAGTCGTAATAATATCGTCAAAATTCTCATCCATCGCCAACTGCCATTGATATCTAACCCACGCGCCATCATTTTGCTCCCATTCAAAAAAACAAGGCATCAATACCTCAGCATCATTTAGAGGATAAACAAGAACTGGCACATTTGGATTTGCCACAGAACCATTTAATAATGCAGGAGCACTCTCGGCGCCATAACGATTGACTGCAGTAATAGCAAAAGTGTAACCTTCTGAAAACTCAGTTGGAATTTCATACTTCAAATTATCGAATACCAAATCAATCAAATGTTTTGAAGCATATTTATCTGCACCAGTATAACCATTAGGAATAGCATAAATAGCCGTACGATATAAAGAAGATTCGTTATTCCAAGTCAACAAATTATCGTTTTTTGTAAAATTCAAAGGTGTTGCTGGTATTGAAGAGTCTTTCCAATTAATATGAGGTGTTAAAATTTTAGTCGTATAAACACGACGTTTAAGATATTGAACAAAATTTTTTGTCTTAATTGTTTTATTTGTATTATATAAAACCGACCCTGGTGCATCATTCAAATCATAAATACGATTATAATTGATTTGAGCACCTATCTCATCTTGTTTAAATGCACGCTTTTGAGGGGTTAAAGAACGAGACTCCGTATTTGTGTTTATTTGATCTTCTAATGCAACAGCCTCAATATTAGAGTACCCGCGACGTTGTGGTGCAGGAGAAGCAGAACCTTCAAGCGAAGAAACAGAATGACTCGCATAAAAATGGCGACCAAAACGACTAGAAATTTCAGACCACCAATTCGACAAAATACCAAATGGATAAGCACTTGTTGTAGTCCAATAAAGCTGAGGTGAAATATAATCTACAGTACCTTGTTCAAGCCATGCAATAGGATCACAATATATCGAAGCATACATATTACCTGTAGCACCAACTCCACCAGGCAATGTAAGGCCATGTTTATCTGCAACACTCTGATCAGTAGTCCATGTACCAAAAGGCGAAACGCCAAATTTTACATACGGCTTAATTTCTTGAATTGTATCATACACATCTTTAATCATCATATTCACATTTTCACGACGCCAATCTCCAAGATTTTTACCATCAGGACGATATTTATCTTGAGTTGCTTTATCCAAATCAGTAGGAGTACCTTCGTATGCATAAAAATAATCATCAAACACAATACCATCAACATCATATCGTGTTACAATATCAGCAATAATCTCTTGAATACGTTGACGCACCTCAGGAAGTCCAGGATCAAGAATAGTTGTACCACTACCATAATCGAGAATCCAATCGGGATGTTGGACGGCATAATCATTTTCAAGTTTACTATATGTATCGGTAGAAGATGAATAACGATAAGGATTGAGCCATGCATGAAGTTCTATTCCACGTTTATGAGCCTCTTGAATAGCAAATTCGAGCGGATCATAACCTGGATCACCACCACGCGTACCAGTAAGATATTTACTCCAATTTTCATATTCTGACTTATACATAGCATCACTCATCCCTCTAACTTGAAAAAAAGCAGCATTCATGTTTGCTTCTTGAAGCGAATCAAGAATTGAGCACAACTGCTTTTGTTGTTTAGTACGATATGATGCCTTTGACTCTTCCGATGCATTGACAGGAATTTGTGTAGTAGGCCAATCAATACCCCACACAGTAGTAAGCCATGTAGCACGAAATTCACGGTTTTGAGCAACTATATCAGTACATAATATACAAAGCATAATAGTAGCGAGACACAAGACACGAGACACGAGACTATTGACTTTAATTTTTTCCATAACAACTTATTTTTTATAAAATCTATTATTATATTGCGATAGTGCGAGGTTATCAGCCTCGCACTACCTATTTTTAATTAAAATAATTTACTTGGCGTTTGATTAATAGCAACACCATAAACATTGACACCCTCAACCACAGACTCCAAAACACCAGAAGTGGCATTATAACGATAAATACCAGACTTCATAGATGCATCGCCTGAACGAAGGCCAAAATAAACATCTCCTGTAGTTTCATCAATTGCCATCTGACAAATACCAATAAATTCACCTGTACCACCCTCACCTTTGCCTGTTTCTGTAATCAATGTCAAAACACGTCCATCGGCTGTCTTACATTGATAATTAGCCAAATTTGTTGCCGAAACATTGTCTAACTCAGCAATAGATGCACAACGATAAACACCATCTCTACCAATACCATAAAGAGCAAAATAGAATGCTCCACTGTTTTTATCATAAACAAACGACTTGACATCCATACCAGAAAGAGCAATACCCGCAGCAGGAACAGGGTCTGTTTCTTTGACTGTTTCTTTCAAAATATCACTATCGGTAAAACGAACAATACCTTTACCCTCATTAGTTTTACACCAATACCAAACATCACCTACTTTACCAATACAAGCATTCATAGAAGAATATCCTGTTCCTTTGTTATAATAACCTAATGTGTTATTTTGAACATAATAAGGATAATCATTCAAAGAATAAGTGACATTACGTTCTTTAAGACCTATTTTATAGAAACCAGTAAGACGACCACCAACATACAAATTTTGTCTATCCGCATAACCATAGAAAGGGTCTTCAAACGCAGCACCTCCTGCATTAGAAACCATAGTTTCCACCACCGAACCATCTTTACTCATTACGGTAATACGACCATCTCCCATAACACCATCAATGTCATTTATGTATGTAAATTGAAGACCACAATCAAGAATATAAAGTAAAGAATCAGCAAAAACAATATTAAGAGGATGTTGTCCCGATTTTACTCCCATATCAAAAGGTTCAACTTTCATACCTTCAGGAGCATCACTTGCAAGTTTAAGTGCCATAATATTACCTCCTTTCTCTGCATAATACAATGTAGGAACATCTTTATTATATGCCACTTGTACATTAAGAGTAACCTCTTCAAGAGAACGACCTCCTAAAGTCACATTCAATTTTACAAATTGAGAACCGACATTACCGAAACGAACTTTACCAGGATTCTCTCCTGCAAATTTTGTTATAACATTACCCTTTTCATCTGTTGTGTTTTCAGGGAAAACCCAATTATACACAGCGTCAAGATTTTCCGGGTTTGGCAAATCAACAGAGAAAGAAACCTCAGTTGTCAAAACCTCACACAAACCACCATCAATAGAGTCAAGCAAAAGAATTGGCTTTATATCACTGATAAAAATTGGTTGTGAAATAGTTTTATTGTTCACAGTCAACTTAACATTACGTTGACCCGCAACTTTATATTTTACAACAACTGTATCACTATTAAGCGTTCCCTCCACAATCTCATCCCCATCACTAAAATCAAAATTCCAAGTCGGAGAACCATTCAAATAACTTGTATTAACAAATTGTATTTTAGCTCCAACATAATAATCGATCACATACGACTCATCAACAATTGAATATTCAAAAGCAACCTCTTTACTTGGAAGTTCTTCTTCTTCAGCAATATGGTCAACACAAGCCGACAAAGAAAATACCACAAAAGCAAAAAGTGCATATTTCAAAAAATTTATAGTTCTCATAATAATAAAATTTAATTAAGTTCAATTTTAGTTTCGAGAGCAGTACCAATAGCTCCTTTTGTATCTATACAACGCAAATTAGCATTAATATAATATGAACGACTAAATTGCAATTCGTATATATTACCCTTCGATGAATTAAACAATAACTTATCAATTGTTATAGCATCAAACAAAGTAAGAACATCTTCAGGAATAGTTTCAATCACAACATCACCATTCTCAAGAGTAGCATATTTACGCCAACTACGATCAGGAGTTTTTGAAGTATAATCATTAGTAGTAAGTGTATCAAGAGAGAAATGAGAAAGCCAAGAATCAGAGTTTGCATCATAAGTAGAATCTTTATAAATAGTAAAATCTTCTACAAGCGAAAGTGCTGACATCATTTTTGCGTAATCAACATATTGCATACGCACAAACAAACTATCTTTAAATTCTTGTGCAAAATTTTCACCAAAATAGGTTACAAAAAGAGTAGAATCAAAAGTTTCAGGTTCATTCCAACTTACAGAATTAAGAGTATAACTGGTAGGAAAAGCATCATTAAAAGTATATGCACGCAAAGTATCATTCCAATATTTTTCATCATGCTTATACGATGAAATATATTGCGAAATACGAATTTCATCCTCAATACTCTTTGTTACCGAATATGAAAAAGAAGATAGCAAAGGACATGTTACTTGCTGACTTTCGGTAAGCACAACATTATACCAAACCTCAAGATGATCTATTTTCGCATCTTCATTAGAGGTATAGTATTGAGCATTAAAACCGACATCATTACCAGCCTTAGTTGTAGTAGAGGTCACAGACCAATAAATCTGAGGAGCCATAGGTCCAATAATAGCACCATCGTCTAAAGAATCATGTTTATCACAACCTGTCAAAAGAGCAAGTGCGACAAAAACTATTGTGAATAATTTATATCTCATAATCATATAATTTAAATATTAAATTTTACGTCAGATTATTGCCATTCGATAGCATCTGCTGATTTAGCATAATTACTATTTTTACGAGCCCACACCATACGCTTGCGCAACCAATCAGGATTTTTGTATGCACCAAGCGATTGAAGTTGCTCAACATTATATTTATCTTCTGTTTCTGGGTCATAATTCAAACGATGCACCCACGCATTTGGAGAAAATTTAGCATTAATACCAAAATTAGCAGAAGTTGACCAATATGCCTCATAAAGATTATAAGGACGTGTAAGAGATCTTGTATCAGTGAAAAAAGTTTCTGGATTTTTTATAAACTTATTTGGATTAGCCAATTTTTTAATATCTTCTTCTACATGCACTTTATTAACATCATAAACAAAAACGCCATTATAAGTGATGCCATTAGTAGAACTTGAATGATTATAACGACGAATATCAGTCCATTGTTCAGAAAGAAGATACATTGCTACATATTTTTGTTGCATAATTGTAGCAATCGAAAAATCTTCTTTAGCGAGACGAATCTTACGGAACCAAGCATGATTTTTAGCCTCAAGTTCTGTACTTGCAGAATCGGCAGCCATCACACCATAACGTTGCATACTTGCATCTACAGCAAGAAGCGTTGTTTCATAAGCTTCTAAACCATTACGCCCTTGATTTACAGAAAGCCAATACTCAGCTTCTGCCTTAATGAACAATAACTCTTCTTCAGTATAAATAGCCACATAACCATCATCTTTTACGTATGGATTTTGAGGTAAAACTTTCAAATTATCAGCTATTGTGATTCCATAAAGGTCAGGATAATTAGTCGCTTTATGAGAAATATCCATACCCTTATTATTGTCAAGATAACGGAACGTTGTAGTCATACTATTGTTATTGTTATCAGCACCACCACGTGGTGTCATCATACGAGATGCACGAGGATCAAGCGCAAGACCAATCTTAGATGCAACAGTAGATTTTACATCTGTGTACATACCCAACAAATAATGACCAAAGAAACGAGAAGGCACTGCAGAAGAAAGAAGATTTGCACGACTTTCCCAACTATTGATAACTGGTTGCATAGGACCCCAAGGAGCATTTTTTTCACCAGATCCATCAGCATAATAAACATAACGAGGTTCTTGCCAATTTGGGTCATTCAAAACAGCATCAACTGCATCAATAATCTCTTGACAAGCCTTAGCATTATTATCCCAATTAGGCAATTTACGAATAAGCATACGAGCCTTCAATGCTTTTGTAAATGCAGCCCACTTACCAAGATCGCCTTGATAAATACGATCCATTGTTGCATTAATAGGTTGATTTGTAGAACATTTAGTCCATGTTGTATCTTCATAAAGTTCAAGGAGTTTATCAACCTCACGCTCCAACCAAGCATAAACTTCTTCTTGAGATTCGTATGTTGGTTGAAGTTTTGACTTATCTTCATAAAAATCAGAATTCCAATACTCTTCAAGGTCTTCAATATGACCATACGACTCACGAAGAGGCATACCTCCAAAAAGGTCTGTTGTCATAAGCGTTGAATGAAGGCGCATTGTACGAGCAATAAGCGCAAAATTACGATAATTGTTTTTCTTCGCCTCTTCTGTCAACACAAAAATATTTACACCAAGATCGTAATAATGACGACGCCATTGTGGGTGACGATTCATAGAAAGAAATTCCCATCCTTGTTTATAAGCATACGAACCAGTTTGCGAACGCCCTCCTGTTGTAAGACACTGACTAAGATAAACACCATACTCTGCATGGTCATACTCCAACTGTGATGTATAAAAAACAAGAACAGGCAATATTTGGTCTGGAGTAACTGTAGTTGGGCTATCTGGACTTGTGTTGATATCAAGCCATTTTTCGCAACTTGTCATTGAAAACAAAGCCACAAAACCCAAAATTAGATATATTGATACTTTTTTCATAAATAAATATTTAGTAGCGAGTAGCGAGTAACGAGATTAGGGGCACTCAGCTTCGCCTCGTTAATATTTTCTATACTTTTAGAAACCTAATGTTAAAGAGAAATTGAAACCACGAGTCATAGGAACTGAATAGTTATCAACACCAGCAGCACCAGTACCACCTGAACTAGGAGATGCATTAGCCAATGGATTTGAACCTGTATAACGAGTCAACAAGAACAAATTAGTTCCAGTAAGAGAACATTTAAAATTGGTGATTTTAGAACGATTTTTAACCAAATCAGTAAAATCGTATGCCAAAGTCAAATGTGCAAGACGAATATAAGAACCATCTTCAATAAAGTTAGAAGAAACATTATAATAATAATTTGATATTGTTGTTGCATCAAGAGTTATTGGAGTTGTATTTTTTTCATAAATTGGATTGCCATTAGCATCTGTTCCTGTTTGCACAACACCATCCCATACTACTTGACGTCCACGATATTGTTCAAGTGCTTTATGCATACCATTACTCCAAAGTCCACGACCCGTAACATTAGCAATATCACCTCCAAGACGACCATCAAATAACATATTAATAGAAAAACCTTTATATCTGAATGTAGTATTAAAACCACCTGAGAATAGAGGTTCACGATTACCTATTAATACCGATTTAGTAGGACTAATTTTTGGATAACCACTTGCGTCAACAACAACTTGTCCATCAGTTGTACGTTCATAATCTTTACCCGTCAATGCGGTAGTACTACCACCTAAGAAAGCAGAAGCAAAAATATCACCATATTGACCACCTTGCAACTCAACCAACCCCTCTGGAAGTTTTGTCAAAACACCTCGGTTAAGACCTAGGTTAATTCCTACAGTCCACGCAAGATTCTTTTTACGGAAAATATCTTGATCGAATTGAATTTCCACACCATGGTTTTTAACAGTACCCTCGTTACGAGTCATAAGAATATGACCAGCAGAAGGTGATACACGAACTGTAACAATTTGATTATCGGCTACCGTAGAATAGTAAGCAACATCAAGACGAGTGCGATTTTGGAAGAATTTCAATTCAAGACCAATCTCCCAAGAGGTAGAAATCTCTGGAGCAAGAGATGCCGCTACTGACATTGTTGGATTAGAGCTATATCCGCCATCAGGGAATGTGGTTTGTTGCTTAAACTTACGGTCATACAAATAAGGTTGAGCATCTTTACCTACCATTGCCCAGTTACCACGAAGTTTACCATAATTAAACCAATTATTCGCAATACCAAAAATTTCAGACCAAATAATACCTGCGGTTACTGAGGGATAAAAATATGGATTATGTTCATAAAGAAGAGTTGAAGACCAATCCCAACGACCAGTAACAGAAAGTGATGCTAAGCCATTATAATCTGCTCGAAGTTCACCAAACACACCAGCATTACGTTTTTGGCGATGACTTACTGAATTGTCCGAATTAAGAATACTTTCACTAACATTACTCAAACTATAAACACCAGGAATAATAAAATCACGACCTGCAAGAGCACTTGAAGATGATTCATACATACGTGCCTCTGCACCAACCATAAAATTAACATTAAACTCTTTAGGCAACTCAAGACGATAACTTCCCATTACGTTTGCAGTAAGAAGACCACTACGAGATGCACTATAACTATAATTACCAAGAAGATCTTTATCTATTTTATCTAATTGACTTTGTGTAAGAAATGGATTAGTAAGATATTCGGCTGTTCCAAGTAAAGAATCATCAAGAACAACAGAATCATCAAAACGAGGCACCGAATAACCATCATAACTATAGTTAGAAGAGTCGTAACTAATACGTCCTATAAACTCAAGACCTTTTACCGGTTTATAAGAAATATTACCCATCAACATAGTACGAAGTGAACGATTTTTTCCACTATCCATATAACGACTCCAAAGTGGAGAAATTGGAGAACTTGCTTTTTCATCAGCCATGTAACGAAAACGGATAGAACCATCTTCATTTTTATAATTTGTAATATCATCATTAATAGGCCAAGAATAGATACTTGAAATAGAACCCGCACCACGATATTGATTATTATTCACGTTTGCCATCATGGTTACAGTCACTTGTTTAGAAATATTATAAGTACCTTTCAACATAATACCCACTTTTTGGAGATAGTCTTCAGGCACAATACCATCATTTTTAGAAAAATTAGCAGAAGCAAAACCTTGGAATTTTTCATTACCTCCAGTTACATTAAGGTCATACTTTTGATAAAAACCATTTTGAAAATAGTTTTTCACATTATTATAACGAGGAGCATCTGCTGCAAGCATTGGTCCCCAACCTCCACCTGTTTGTTGCTTATAAAAACCAAGAGCACCAGGGCCATACGTCATCTGTGTTTCGATAAGACGCATTGGAGTGTCGAGTTGAAGGCTAGCATTAGCTGTCACAGTAACTTTGCCCGAACTATTACGTTTAGTAGTTACCATAATAACACCATTTGCACCCTCTTGACCATAAAGAGCTGAAGCAGCAGCACCCTTCAATACTGTAATATTTTCAATATCATTAGGGTTAATATCATTCATACTTGAAGCTCCTCCCGAAAGAGGCATACCATCAAGAATAAACAAAGGCTCATTAGATTGACTTGAGTTAACAGATGAGATACCACGAATAATAATTTGAGAACCTGCGTTTGGTGAACCACCTGCATTAGTTACACTAACACCCGAAATTTGACCTTGAAGAGCAGAAACAAAGTTGGATGATTTACCACTTGTAATAGCCTCATTATCCACACTTTGAACAGCAAAGTTCAATGTTTTCTTTTCTTGCGTCACACCCATTGCTGTTACAACGACCTCATCCAACACTTCTGCATCTGTTGCAAGGACAACATTTTGTATTGCATTTTTAATAACTATCTCTTGAGTTTTCATACCAACATAAGAGATAATAAGAGTTTGTCCTTTTTCTGCCGTAAGTGAATAATTACCATCAAAGTCGGTAATAGTACCATTTGTTGTGCCTTTCACAAGAATAGAAGCACCAATAACAGGTTGCCCATCATCTTTAGATGTAACAACACCTGTTACAGTCAGCGATTGTGCAAATCCTAATTGGACCATCATACACAACGCTGCGATGATTAAGGAGATTTTTTTCATAAATTAGACTTTTAATAGCGAGTAGCGAGTAGCAAAACTCAACTCCTCCTTGTTTATTTTTATAGATTTTTATTCCTAACAAACAACAACAATCGACTATTGACTGTTGACTATTGACTGTTGACTGTTGACTATTGACTATTTATTATACGCATCAATAGCAGCTTTCACCTCTCCATGCATAAGAAGCAAATTTTTTGCTTGGTCGTATGGCAAACCGAGTTCCTCTACAATCATACGAGTACCACGATCGACCAATTTAGCATTAGACAACTGCATATTCACCATCTTATTACCCTTAACACGACCCAACTGAATCATTGTCGTAGTCGTAATCATATTAAGAATAAGTTTTTGTGCTGTACCTGATTTAAGACGAGTACTACCTGTGACAAATTCAGGCCCTACAATTGCTTCAATAACAATATCAGCCTCTGCCGCAATCGGTGTATCAGGATTACAAGAAATCGAAGCTGTTAAAATACCATTTTCACGAGCATGACGCATAGCCCCAATAACGTATGGAGTTGTACCCGAAGCAGCAATACCCACAACAACATCTTTATCACAAATATTACGGTCAAGCAATTCTTGCCATCCTTTTTCAAAATCATCTTCGGCATTCTCTACTGGATTACGAAGTGCGTGTTCTCCACCTGCAATAAGTCCAATAACCAACGTATTTGGCATACCAAATGTTGGAGGAATTTCCGACGCATCAAGCACACCAAGACGTCCACTCGTGCCAGCACCCATATAAAAAATACGACCACCTTTTTTCATACGTGGCACTATTTCCGAAACCAACTTTTCAATAGCAGGCAACGCCTTTTCTACGGCAAGAGGCACTTTTTGGTCCTCTTGATTCATGTTATACAAAAGTTCACCTATACTCATTTGGTCAAGATTACTATAAAGCGAACTTTTTTCTGTTATTTTTTCAAAAGCCATATTTTAGATATTTAGTAGCGAGTAGCGAGTAACGAGACCCTCCCCCCCCTTGTTCCTTTTTCCTTGTTCCCTATTCCTTGTGATAACAGACAAGTCCTTCGATAGGGTTTTGCATTATTTTGCCTAACTTAATACCACAAGCATCTGCTGCTTCGGTAAGTTCAGCATTAAAATAAAATGCTATCGAACCAATAAAGCCAACCTCAAGTGTTTGCCACTCTTCATATTGCTTAATATTACGGTTGAAAAATGCCTTGAATGCCTCAACAAGCAAATTATGAATATAAACATTATCACGATGAGCTGACATAAACTTCGTAAACTGAGCTAACCAACGATTTGCGAATGGTTGTTTATACACCCTATCAACAATACCAAGATAAGTCAACCCATACTCCTCTGTCAAAGCATTATAGATATCCTGTGGCATCTGCTTCTTCACCCAATCCGAAATCAACAACTTACCAAGCACACCGCCCGAACCTTCATCGCCCAAAATATATCCGCCAGCATAAACCCCTTTAACCAAATTCTCGCCATCATAAACACTAGAATTTGCACCAGTACCAAGAATACATGCAATCCCCCTCTTCTTTCCCAACAAACCACGCGCTGCACCCAACATATCCGACGCAACCATAACATTTTTTGCCTTAAGAAGATCCATCAACACCCTTTCCAACGCTTTATTTTTAATAGGATCTGCACATCCTGCACCATAAAAATAAACATTTTCAACAATATTCCCATCTATCTCTGGCAATAAAGTCTCTTTTAATTGACCAAAAATCTCCTCCTCAGTTTGGAAAAACGGATTTATCCCCAAAGTTTCAAACCTCTTAACAATCTGATTACCACACAACAAACACCACACAGTCTTTGTTGAACCGCTATCCACAATAAGATTCTTTAACATAATAATACAATTTGGAGCAAAGTAAATAAAAAAAAATGAAATAAACAAAAAAAAGAATGATTTTATTTTGTAGTACAAAATAAAATACATATCTTTGCATCGAAATTCAACAAAAAGTTTAATTTGATTTAAAATGGCTGACTTATCAATAATAAAACCACTATTAAAAGAACGCGGAATAAAAATAAAAGATTTCTGCGATGAATTAGGTTTAACCGAACAAGGTTTTGCTAAATTAGTACGAGCAAATTCCACAAAAATAGAAACCCTTGAGCTTATAGCACAAAAACTCAATATTCCTGTAAGTGTATTTTTCACAGAACCAAAACAAGAAAAACACGAAGCAGAACTATTAACCAATATGCATTGCGTAGAAGTACCTATAGTACCCGTTTATGCATACGCAAGTTTTCTTCATGGGCATGATGATACGGAATATATAGATTCACTACCAACCATGTCGGTTATAATTGATCGCAAATATGGCAAAGATGGCTTTTTGATTTTTGAAGTCAAAGGCAATAGTATGAATGATGGAACAAATAGGTCATTAATAGATGGAGACAAAATTTTGGTTAAAGAATTAGATAGTGATTGTTGTCGTACAAAACTAAAAACAGGAGATAATTTTTTCGTTATCATTCACCGAACAGATGGTATTGTTGTGAAACAAATAGTTGAACATCAAGTGGAAGATGGTATCATTCGTTGCCACTCTATCAATCCATCGTCCAAATATCATGATTTTAATATAGATTTACGAGAAGTTACTCGCATTTTCAAAGTTGTAGCTATTGTCGGAAGAAAATTCAAATAATAAAAATCTAATATATGAAAACAAATCTTAGTTCACAAATTGTTTTGTATCAAGTACCACAAAAGTACTATAAACCAAATTCGGCATTAGAAATGTCAGGTATTTCTCGTTTTGAGAAAATAAAAACACATATCACAACAACTGCATTAGAAGGAAGTAAAGTTGTTGCCGCAGAAATTGCAGACTTAATTCGCCAACGCCAAACAGAAAATCGCACATGTACATTGTGCTTTACAAGTGGGCGTTCGCCAATAGAAGTTTTTGATGAATTAGTTAGAATACACAAAGAAGAAAACTTAAGTTTCCAAAACGTGCATATCTTCAATCTTTTCGAATACTACCCACTTGACATCAGTTTCTCACAAAGTTGTTTAAACCAAATCAAAGCTAATCTTTTAGATAAAGTAGACATATTACCTGAAAACATACACGCCATTGACCCAACTATCAATCAATCGGAAATAGCCCAACATTGTGCAAATTACGAACGTCAAATAGAGGAGTGTGGAGGAATAGACTACCAAGTGCTTGGTATAGGCGGTGTAGGTAATATCGGATTTAATGAACCAGGCTCACAAGCATCATCACAAACACGTCTCATCTTACTCGACCCTAACTCACGCAAAGAGGCTGTTCATTTCTTTGGCTCGCTTGACAAAGTTCCTGCAGGAGCAATCACGATGGGAGTAAACACCATATTCAAAGCTCGCCGCATAGCACTTCTTGCCTTTGGAGAACACAAATCTTCTATCATAAAAACTATTGTTGAAGGAAAAATGAATGACCAACACCCTGCGTCTTTCCTTCAAATGCACACCAACACTACTGTATTCCTTGATATCAACTCAGCAAGTGCACTCACACGCATTTCATGTCCATGGCTTGTAACCTCTTGCGAGTGGAACGACAAACTCACACGCCGCGCTATCGTGTGGTTGTGTCAAAAAACTGGCAAACCAATTCTCAAACTAACAAACAAAGACTATAACGAAAACGGGCTCAGTGAATTAGTTGCACTCTATGGTTCTGCCTACAACGTAAACATCAAAATATTCAATGACTTACAACACACCATCACAGGATGGCCTGGTGGAAAACCTAATGCTGACGACTCAAACCGTCCTGAACGAGCATATCCATATCCAAAACGTGTAATCGTATTCTCTCCACACCCCGACGATGATGTAATATCAATGGGCGGAACACTCAAACGCCTTGTAGATCAAGGTCACGAAGTACACGTATGCTACGAAACATCAGGTAATATCGCAGTAGGCGACGATGAAATCATCCGTTTTATAGCATTCGTCAAAGGCTTCACCGATATGTTCGATTCTGAAAATAAAGTTATTTACACAAAATACGAAGAAATACGTAAATTCTTATTAGAAGAAAAAGGCGAAAACGACATAGATACTTACGACGTACGCATGCTTAAAGGTCTTCTCCGCCGTGGCGAAGCAAAAGCAGCTTGCCGCTTCATGGGCATACGCTCTAAAAACGTACACTTCCTCAACCTTCCATTCTACGAAACAGGCACAATCAAAAAAGGCGATCTCGGACGTGCCGATATTGACATCGTAAAAGCTATAATCGAAGAAGTTAAACCTCACCAAATATATGCCGCAGGCGACCTTGCCGACCCTCATGGTACACACAAAGTATGCCTCGATGCAGTTCTCGCCGCAATTGACGAAGTAAAAGATAAAGAATGGATGAAAGAGTGCCGCATTTGGATGTATCGCGGAGCATGGATGGAATGGGAAATTGACCATATCGAAATGGCTGTTCCACTTTCACCTGAAGAGTTGCGCGCAAAACGTAATGCTATCCTCAAACATCAATCACAAATGGAGGGTGCACCTTTTATGGGTGGCGACGAACGCCTCTTTTGGCAACGCTCTGAAGACCGCAACAAAGCAACTGCAGAACTATATTGTCAACTTGGTCTTGCTGCATACGAAGCTATCGAAGCATTCGTACAATACATTCCTATTCAATAAAATATATCGCATACACAAAAAATAGGCTGATTGTCAATCGACAATCAGCCTATTTTTATATAATTAGGATTCTTATTCTCCCAAAATATCAATATGATCAGCATTATAAACTTCACGATTATTATCATCAGTAATATCACCATGAATAAATGCCACAACTTCCATATCTTCAAGCACACACTCAAAAGAGCCAACTTTTTCAGGAATAGTATATGTATATTCAACAGAATAGTTACCTTCTGCATCAAGAGTAAGCTTATCACCAACACCTGCAGTTAGGAATTTACGAGGAGCTGTATGATAGTAATCTCCAGAAGCCCCACTCTGATATGACTTCATATTATCTTGATTTACAATAATAGTAATATACGCAACATCCTTCAAAGAATAACCTGATACTTTAACTTTTAATTCACGAGTCTCTTCATTAAATTCACGCACCAATGTCATTGTAGCTGAAGCCGAGGTAGTTATCAACGAAGCCAAAAGAGAAGAAGTCATCGCAGCAGGATGCCAAATAAGCGCTTCTTTAGAACTATCTTCATATTTTATTACTCGACGATCAACATTACACATAGGATAATTTATTACATTTAAAGCCGAAGTAATATCGTTACTAGCAGAAATGGTAAAAGCATCCCCACTCAAATATGTGTGATGAGCCACCCAACAAACTTTATCTGAATCAACTAATTCAGATATAGATTTTTTGATAGCTGTTGCTCCAGCAGGACAGTTAGGGCAACCTTGACCTGTAAATTGCTCAATAAGGATTGCATTACGTTCAAGCCCACCAAAGACTTCAACAGAAGCACTATACTCTTCTGTTACAACATTCTGACCTTTAATTTGAGCTTTAAGTTTAATATCAACATTACCTTCGACATTGCCAATTGGAATCATAACTTCAACTTTAGCAGTTTGTCCATTAGATAAAACTCGTTCGACAGGAATCACACTTTCGACACCAGCAATATTTGCTAGAACATCTACACCAGCTATGGTACGAACACCAGCATTACGAATTTCTAAAATAGTTTTAAATTTGCTATTTGCACGAGCTGCATCTGGAATAGAAATTTTATCAACAGAAATTGCATATTGGGTTTCCGCTGAATAATCACCGCCTTGAAGAATGGCTTGAATTGACCAATAACCTTTAGTACCCATGTCAGAAAGATTATACCATGTATTCTTCCACCACATTTTTTCAGTATTAGTTCGTTTTGTGGTATTTTCAAGTCCAATAACATAACCTGAACTTGTGATTTTATAACCTACATACAAATCTTCACCCGTAATTTCGACAGGCTCATCAAACAAAACATATTGCCAACCTTCATCGACCCAGGTAAACGCTTTACGAACACCCAAACTATCAATGTTGTTGGTTACATACACCTCTGAATCCGAAACATCACCAGTGATCAAAGCACGAACACCAATAATTTTCGAACCATGTTTAGCTAATTCCGCTCCATTCATCAAAGTTGCTGTAGCCATTGTATAAGCAGAATTCATACCAAAACGTCCTGATTCGCTACTATTAACAGGATCAGAACAATTGCCATAAAGATAAACATTATCATAAAGAAATGTCTCTTCTGGTTTATTAGTTGATGATTGCCCCAAAATAATGCTATCAACTTTATCTTTCTCTGCTTGAAAAATTATCTTCCCATTAGACCAAATAGCAAATTGAGCAAAAGAGAGAGAATAAACAAATAAAGAAGCAAATATAAATAAAAACTTTTTCATGTTTTATTTTTTTATAATTTTAACAACTTTCATATTTGATTGCATAATATAAGTTCCTGACGCAATATCATTAACCATAATTTGCGTCACTTCACTATCAACAGTTTGGATTTTAACAAGCATACCATCTAAAGAATAAATACGAATCACATCTCCAATATTCAAACCTTGAACAAACAAAGCATCCATTGTTGGATTTGGATATACTACCATCAAAATATCAGATATGTTCTCAACAGCTGTTTCTGATTCAACAAACGAAATTTTACGAACATTATTTGCTTCGCGTTCGGCAATAACATTACCTGAAAAATCAACAAATTTAATCAATTCATCTTCAAACTTGATAGTACTAATTTCTTTCAACTCCAATTCTTGTTGTTCTGAAGATAGATACTCAATCAAGATGCGGTCTTTTGAAGCCCAAAGTACACATACGCAGAAAAAGCATACAAAAAAGAGAAAAGTTTTTTTCATAATTTTATGTTTTTTATAATAAATAAATAAAATATCTGCTATCACAAAATAAATTTGACAAAGATACAATTTTTTTTTAAGAAGAACAAATTTTATAAACAATTTAACAAAAAAATTGGACGTTTATGTCATTCAACACAACGTCCAATAATAAAACTAAACAAAGAAAATAATATCTATGCTATGTACATTTCACCTAAAAATAGAAAGACAAATACAATTTACCTCCAAGATTTTGAGTTCCAAAAGTAAAAGCTTTATAACCAGGATTAATGGTTTCAATACGTTCTTCACGAGTATTTGTTACAAGATTGAAACCTTCAATACGAGCATAATTAGCAGAACCAATTTCCCATAAAGCATTAAGATACACCTCTCCACCGATAGAGAAATAAGAAGTAAAGAAGCACTCAACACCAACATGAGCTCCGAGACCAACAAAATTGTTTGATGCTTCATTATAGAAATCAAGGAGGTAAGCATTACTCCAATAAGAAGGAACATCTACTCCACCAATACCCCAATCATAACGAGAAGGAGCTTGATTTATTTCAGTGATAGCATTACCATAAGCAAAATGATAATTATTTTCGCTAAAACCATACAAGAAATTCAAACCAGCAAAACCTTGAATCCATTTATATCCTCGACGATACTCAGCTCCAATAGAGAAAGAAGCACCAGAAGAATTATACACACATTGGTCTATAACTTCAGCTTCTGACAAAGGATTCTTCAAAAGTGCCGCATCATCATTACTATATTGCAAGTCTTTGTAATGAGAATAAAGTACTCCGACATTAACACGAGCAGCAATATTATCAGTAATCATATACTTACCCATGATAGAAACAGAAGGATTAGTAAATGGATTAGAACTAAATACAGGTTCGCCACCAAAAGAACTATATGAGTTACTTGTTGCTCCATTAAAGAAGTTACCAAAATAATCAAACAAAGGTACAACATCAATACCTAAAGCAATATCGCCTGCCTGAGGCAAAACGAAATTCTTTTTTTCTTTTTTCTCAGCATTAGCACCATCGCTTTGTGCAGGCAAATAGCCTACACAAAACAATAATGTTAATACGAGAGTTATAATTTTATATTTTTTCATAGCTGACATAATTTTAAAAATTTAACTACTTAAAACCAAACTATAACTTCGTTAATCATTTATAATAGCAGCCCAATCATAATTATACCAAGAACCATCAGATGGAATAACGTTAGGTACAAAGATAGATTTCAAAGAAGGATTTTTAACTTCAATAGTATTTGAAGTAACAGAGAGTGGTGATATACCATCAATTACATTTGCATCTTGGAATCTACCAATAAGGACATTATATGCTGCTTTATCAACTTGTGGATAGTGTTTGAAATTAATCACTTTGTCTTGATCGTCCAAACTTGGTTGAGCAATAACTCTAACATTATAATCAGTACCAACTTCTTCGAGAGCAACAGATAATGTATAATTACCAGATCCATTAGCAACAAGATCATAAGTGCGACCAGCAACTTGAATTTGAATCAATCTATATTTATCAGCTTCCCATTTAGCAGTCCAATCAGAACCATCTTTAGCTTCGACAGCTCTCATTGCTTGTCCTTTAATAGTAAGAGCAGTTTTGAAACCATTAACAACTTGGTACTCTCTATTGATCCAGCCAGCAAGATTATTTGACCAATAATCTACAGCATCATGTGTTGATATTTTATAATATTTAGTTTTGCGAGTATTCCAAGCATCAATACCCTCTTTATGATCAGTAAAGCTACCAGAATATTTTACTTTAATTTCTTCAATATCACCAGTATCAGGACGGCGATAGTGGTTGAATTTATAGACTTTAGTAGTAACTTCATCAGTTACAGAGAAAGTAGAAGGTCTTTCGTCATACTGCATACGGACATCAATAGAATAATTACCATCAACATCAGTAACACCAATAAAATTAGTTCCATTTACATTAACTGTAACTTTTTCGAAAGCAGCAGCTGTAAAGGTACCAGCTCTAAATCCAGTTTCAATAGCACGTTGAATAGAACCAGTAACAGTTTTAGTAACTTTTAATTTAGAGTCATATACCCAACCTGCTAAATCAGAGAACCAATTCATTTTTGTTAATTCATCAGAAGAATAAAGCATTGCATCTGGTGTAAATTTCAAATGTACAACATATAAACAATCTTCTGCTTCTTCTTTTGAATAATCGTTATATGCACCCTCTAAATAACGTTTTGCAGAAGCATTAACACCATCATAGAAATGCAAGAAATTATCCACCTTGTATTTAATTGTATTAGGGTTCCAAGCATAATTGACAACCTCGTATTCGTCACGTTTAAGAACATTAAATTCAACTTTACCACTTTTAACTGGAGCTGCATAAGTATAATCACCATCTGAAATTTCAGCAATAATACCATTAGCTGGCACATATTCACCTTTACCAAATGCTGATTCTACTGCAAAATTAACTTTAACAGTTTCTTTTGCTACATATTTTTTACTTACAGATTTGATCCAATCAGCAAGATTATCATTCCAATTAATTTTAACTTTATCGTAAGCTGCATCAGGTACAAATTTGAAATAGAAATCACCAAGTTCATTCCATACTTTACGATCAGCTTTATCTTCACCTACCCAAACGCGTTTAGTATATTTACCATTCAAAGTTTGTTTATCACCCTTTGCTGATGTATAGTGAAGATAATCATAAACATCTTCAATTTCAGAAGAAGCAAAAGAAACAGCTAATTCTTTATTTTGATTTTCAACAGGAATTGCTATTTGAAATTTACCAGATTTTACAGGAGCTGCAAAATTATTACCATCCACAGTAATAGTAAGAATATGACCATTAGCAGCAACATAATTACCAACGGCAAACTCTTTTTCTGTTGGCAAATAAACATTCGCACTAAGAGTTATTGTTTCTTTCTTATCAGGATCAACAAACCAACCAACAAGATTTGGATTCCAATCAATATCATTCAATTGTTCAGAAGTAATAGAAGAAGAAGGATTAAATTTAAAATAAGATGTACCTAAATCATTCCATTTTGCGCCCAACTCATTCACTATTTTATAAGGAGAATAAGTACCACTTATTTCAACAACATCGTTTTCATTCTTATAGTGAGTATATCTAAATTCTTTAGAATTATCATAAGCACTAACAACTTCAAATTTTTCTTCTTTATCAGTTACAGGGAGTTCGAACGAGAAAGTACCATCTTGATTAACTGGTGCAAACAAGAACTTACTTCCACGCAAAGCATCACCATATTCTACTAAGAAAAGACCTTCACCTGTTTTATTGGTATATGTACCAACGCCATAACTAGCACTTGTTGCCAATAAATATTTACCAGAAATAGTAACAGTTTCGGTAAAGCCATCATATTTTTCCCAACCGACAAGATTACTTGTATAAGTAGAAGGAGTTACTTCATTCGCAAGATTATTTGTGTAACCAGGAGTAAAACGGAGATACATTGTTTTCATTTTATGCTCTACGCCTTCAATAAACTCAGAAGCTCCACTATAGAGAGAAAGTACATCCTCAGCCACATAAGCACCAGCCAAAGTTTGTTTATCTGTAGCTGTTGAATAGTGAACGTAAGGATCACCTGCAAGACCTAAAACTTTAACAGACAAAGAAGAGAAACCATCTTTATAAGATTTCAAAGGCAAAGTAATACGATAATTACCTTGGCCGTCAGTAACAGTACCAGCAGTCAACACGCCATCAAAACCTTCTGGATATTCAGCTTCAAATTCAACAGTTGCATTAGCAGCAGCTTTATAGATACCCTTACGGAAACCTGCCTCGTATGCCAACTGAATATTACCAGTCAAAGTTATTGTTTCTGTCAATTCTTCAATAGTAACCTTTGTTTCAGTACATTTACGTTCTGTTTCTGTCAAGAAATCAATTGAACCTGGCTTAAGAGTAACATTCTCTTTTTTCCATTCATAACGATACAAATCTGTTTCAAAAACAGGATTAGAACCTTCCATTTTTTTGTACTCTGATTTGTATGCAGTAAATTCTTGCATACGAACAGTTACATTTTTCAAACCAGTAGAAGTAGTTGGTACAGAAATAGTGAAATTACCATCTAAATCAGTAACTGTTTCATAAATTTTAGAACCCTTTTGCTCAGCATTAAAATTATAACTAGCATAAGGTATTTCTACATAAATAACGCGATTAGCTACAGGTTTAATTTGATTAATAGCATATTGATCAGCAGAACCCGCTGTATCAACACCAGCGTCATAAACCAAAGCACCAGAAATTGTAGCTGTATCAGTCAAAACAGATAAATCCATTTCTGATTGTTTTGGCTCACACCCAATAAAAGCCAAAGAGATAGATGCTAATAAAATAGCAAATAGAGCAAATTTTTTCATAGCAGTCAAATTTTAATTAATAATAATAAAAAGGATGATTATAATCAATAGACTTATACGCGACAAAGGTACATTATTTTTTATAAAAAACAAAATTTTTTAACAAAAATTCATAAAATCTAATAATGGGGGGGGTAAATACCTAACACACAATAAATTATACACAAAAAAAATAAAGTTGATAACATATCTGAAAACATAAAAAAAACACAATATTATCAACAATCAAAACAAAAGTTTTAAAAATAAAAAAGAGCCGATATCTCGGCTCTTTTTTTTACTTTTTACGTTGAATAGTAAATTCCAAAAGATTCAATAGTGCTTGTTTTATTTCATTATCATAGAAAACACTCAATGCTTTTTCAGCTTCGACTTTATAATAATTCATTCGCTGTTCTGCATATTCAATCCCTCCGGTACGAGCCACAAGTGAACCTATATTATAGAAGAAATCTTCGGTGAATTGGCGCATTTTCACTGCATCAAGTATCAATGATGCCTCATTTGCATGGATACTTTCGAGAGCATGAATAAGAGGCAAAGTAAACTTACCCTCACGAATATCATTCAACGTTGGTTTACCAATTTGAGCATTAGGCGTATAATCGAAAATATCATCTTTTATTTGGAAACAAATACCCAAATACTCAGCAAATTGACGCAAAGCTTCACGTTGCTCCACAGTTGCGCCCACACTAATTGCCGCAGACTCAGCACTAATCGTAAACAACACCGCTGTTTTCTTTTTAATAATCTCTATATAATCCTCTTCTTTCGGAATAGAATAAGAATACTGCAACTGAAGCAACTCACCACGAGTCAATATATTACCCAACATTGCCAATTGAGTATATAACTCAGGCACACCTGTTTCGGCAATAAATTGCATAGACTTACTCAACAAATAATCTCCAACAAGCACTGCAGTGCGATTATCGAACAAAGCATTTGCAGATGGCTGTCCGCGACGCTCCATCGTATTATCAACCACATCATCATGAATAAGACTCGCCGTATGTAGCAACTCATATGCTGCCGCCACATTTATAGTTTTGCTATTAGGTGTAGCACATAGTTTTGCACAAAGCAAAGTAAACACAGGACGTACTTGTTTACCTTTTTGTGTGCTTACATGCTCAAGTACCTTCTTAAGCAACTGCTCTTCGGCAGAAAACGCTGAATCAAGAAATTGTTGAAATAGCGCAAATTCAGTGATGATAGGATTCTTAATTGTTTCGTAATTCATAATGCATAGTTACTATAGATTCTATAGACTCTATAAATTCTATAGATTTTGTATATATTCTACTTTAAAAGTTCTTCGAGTTGGAGCATTTCGTCGCGCCACTGTGCAGCTTCGATGAAATCGAGCTTTTTCGCCGCTTCTTCCATACGATGACGAGCATTTTTGATTGATTTTTCTATGTCTGATTTACTCATATACTGCACCACAGGATCGGCAGCGATAGTTGGCGTTGAAAATTCTGTCGGATTTGTCAGACGTGTCGGACTTGTCGGACGAGAAACAGCCTCTCCCTCTCCTTTGATTGGAAGAGGAGATACCGTTGTGCGAGAGGCAACTGCCTGAGGTGTTATATTGTTATCTGCATTATATTTCAATTGTTTTTCACGACGGCGAGCGGTCTCTTCTATAGTCAAACGCATCGATTCTGTAATTGTATCGGCATACATAATTGCCTTACCATTAAGATGTCGAGCTGCACGCCCAACAGTCTGAGTAAGTGAACGATGCGAACGAAGAAAACCCTCTTTATCAGCATCGAGAATAGCCACTAACGACACCTGTGGCAAATCCAATCCTTCACGCAAAAGATTGACCCCAATGAGCACATCAAACATACCTGCACGCAATTCATCAAGAATACGAACGCGCTCAAGTGTATCAATATCAGAGTGTATATAGTTACAACGCACACCATTGCGCTCAAGATAGAGATTAAGTTCCTCAGCCATGCGCTTAGTCAAAGTCGTAACCAACACACGCTCATCCTTCTCAACTCGTAGAACAATCTCTTCCATCAAATCATCTACCTGATTGAGTGTAGGACGCACTTCAATTATTGGGTCAAGCAAACCTGTAGGACGAATGACTTGCTCTACAATAACACCTTCCGACTTTTCCAACTCATAATCGGCAGGTGTTGCACTAACATAGATAGCTCGCTTGATAAGTTGTTCAAACTCCTCAAATTTCAAAGGTCGGTTATCCAATGCCGCTTCAAGACGGAAGCCATACTGCACCAAATTCTTTTTACGCGATGCATCACCGCCATACATAGCACGAATTTGTGGTACCGTAACGTGACTCTCATCAATAATCAACAAGAAGTCATCTGGAAAATAGTCTAACAAGCAGAATGGGCGTGAACCAGGAGGTCGATTATCGAAATAGCGACTATAATTCTCTACTCCAGAGCAATACCCTACCTCTTTTATCATTTCAAGGTCGTAATTCACACGTTCCTCCAAGCGTTTTGCCTCGTATGGTTGTCCACGCTCGATAAAAGCTTGCACCTCACGACCAAGGTCAAGAGCTATTTGGTCGATAGCAGCATTGACACGCTCTTTAGTTGTAGTGAAGATATTGGCAGGATATATTTTAAACTCATCAAAGCGTTGGAGAGTATGATTATTTACAAGGTCTAATGTTTCAATAACGTCGATTTCATCGTCCCAAAAGACTACCCGCACAATATAATCGGTATATGAAAGACAGATGTCAATAGTCTCGCCTTTTACACGAAAATTGCCACGATTGAGTTCTATATCATTACGAATGTATTGAGCATTGACAAGTTGATGCATTAAATCCTGACGAGAATAACGCTGCCCAGCCTTCAATGTAATACAGTTCTGCGTAAAATCATCGGGGTTACCAATACCATAAAGGCAAGAAACTGACGAAACAATCACAACATCGTTGCGCCCAGAGAGTAATGCAGCAGTAGCAGATAAGCGTAAACGGTCGATTTCATCGTTAATTGCGAGGTCTTTTTCGATATATGTATCAGTGTGCGGAATATAGGCTTCTGGCTGATAATAGTCATAGTAAGAGACAAAATATTCCACTGCATTTTCAGGAAAAAAGGCTTTGAATTCGCTGAAAAGTTGAGCTGCAAGAGTTTTATTGTGTGAAAGAATAAGCGTAGGACGTCCAATATTGGCAATTACGTTTGCCATAGTGAATGTCTTGCCCGAGCCCGTAACACCAAGCAAGGTTTGAAAAGGCACACCACGACGGATACCCTCAGTCAATTCTTGGATTGCCTGAGGTTGATCACCTGTTGGAGCATAGCTTGATGTTAGTTTAAATGAATTCATAATTCATAATGCATAATTCATAATTAGCCATTCGGCACTGTAATAATTATAAGTTATACATTTAGTATTGTGTGTTAAATAAATATTACTTCTTTAAAGGCAAATATGCGTTGTTCGCCAGATTGAAGACGAAGAGTGAGATGACCTTGTGCTCCAATATTCTCGATTTCACCAAAAAAATGCTCACCTTCGGGAGTTGAATATTCATGAGAACCTGTACGACGATAAAGGTTGTTCATATATTCGTGATGAAGTGATTGCTTAATTGCAGAGTTTTTTGTCGGACTAGTCTGACTGGTCAGACAATCGGACTGGTCTGTCATTTGGGCAAAATAGTCATAATAATTGAGTATATTTTTATAGATTTCATCGAATATTGCTTGTCGGTCATGAGTACGCCCAGAGAGTTGAGTGAGACTTACAGGGTTAGGGGCGTTACTTGTAAAGATTTCTTGATTGATATTGATGCCTATGCCTACAATACAAGTGTCGATAGTTTGTCCACAAAGGGCATTTTCGATGAGAATGCCACAAAGTTTATGATTACCAACATAAATATCATTTGGCCACTTGATTGTTATTTTTTGACGGATTTCATCTTGTAAGGCATTAATTATGGCAAGCGTAACGAGTTCGGTAATAATAAATTGCTCAGAAGCAGGTATTACGGTTGGTCTTAAAAGCAGACTGAAAAGCAAATTCTTACTATCTTCGCTCTCCCAATGGTTTGTGGCTTGCCCATGCCCATTGGTTTGAAAATCAGCAGATATGCAGTAACCATGAGGAAGTTCTTCTGCCGACATACGACGGCGAAGTTCTATGCTTGTAGAATCGATTGTAGGTAAATAATAAAGCATATTTTATAATCTATAAAATCTATAGACCACTATAAAATTTTATTTTACAAGATTAAGCAATAGGTCTTCAATTTGATTTTTAAGCACTTTGCGCTTACAAGTAAAATTGTTAACCATTATAGTTACGGCATATTCTTTGTCACCATACATGACGTAGCCACTATAGCATTGTACACCACTGAGGCTACCTGATTTGAGACGGGCTTTATCCTGAAGTTTTGTGCGATAGAGAAATGAGCCGACTGTGCCTTCGCGTCCTACACGAGGAAGCGATTGATAAAAGTCGTCCCAATTAGGACTCTTGCGCATGTGTACCAATATTTGATTTAAGAAATTGGCACTATAAGCATTTTGAGCAGCAAGTCCACATCCATCATAAAGAAATAGGGCTGAGACATCAATGCCTTGTTTTTTCCAATAATCCTTAATTACTTGTATTGAAGCAGAGGATGTTGCTTCATGTGGCATCACGATATTACCAAGACGACGGAAAATATGCTCGGCATATAGATTATTGCTTTTGAAATTAGTCAAACGTATAATATCACGCAACTTACGTGATTTATATTCATAGATAAGAGTGCGTTGTTCAGGAAAATATTCGGTTTGTACACTATAATTACCATCGACTTGCACGCCCCAATTATTAAGCATTGTGTATAACGATTTTGCCACTACGAGCGAAGGATTAGGTATTGATGTGCGCACAACATAATTGTTGCGATTGGCAGGCATACCGCCTTGAAGATAAAGCGCAAGACCAAGAGGTTGACAAAATGCCCAAACACTATCTTTTGGTATGGCAAGAGTCTTTACCTCGTTATAAATCGCAAGATTTGGTGTTTCGGGCCATACGCTTGTGATGGTTGGCTTAGAGCCAAAATTGCCCGAATTCATCGTGATTATAGAGGTATTGTCGTAGGCAGAAAGTCCAAAGGCAGCCGCTCCATAATGGAAACCCATATCTTCCCAAATCCATTTGACTGAGGCAGGACAACGGTCGAGACATGTAGGGTCAATAATTACATTACCCGTAATATGATTTATACCTTTGTGTTTAATGACTTTAACAAAATAATCGAGAAATGCACGGTCGCCAAGATGAATCGATCCAAGAGTTGGATCGGCTCCACCACGAACAATAAGGTCGCCATTGAGAATACCATTTTCGATAGTGCCATTAGTTTCGATATAAGTAGAGAATTGAAAATCACCACCAAGCAGTTCGAGTGCTGTGGCTGTGGTAATTAACTTAGTGATAGATGCAGGTGTAGCACATTGCATCGGATTGTGAGAAGCTACTACTTCACCAGTCTTTAGGTCTAAAACTTCATAAGAAATAGTAGAATGAGGAATGAGAGATGAGGAATGAGGAATTGCTGATTGAGCAAATCCACTTTGTTGAAATAATGTGAATAAAAAGACAAAAAGAATAAGTTTTAGTTTCATATTTAGTGTAGTTTACATTAACAAAAGCCAACCTATAGTTACAGAAAGAAAGCCGTTTAGCCATCCGCAACAGACTTGTCCAAGCGTATGAGCCTTAAGCTCAATTCGCGACCAGCCTAATATACCACTCAGAAGAATTAGACAAACAAGAGGTATAATCGGAGTTGTGCCATAGATTATTGCAAAAGTAAATATACCGCCACATAACCCTCCCATCCCAGAAAGGTGGGCACTTATTTTCCAAAAATGGTTTATTGGCAATATAATAAGTATTGATACTGCCGCACCAATAATAGGAGCAACATAAAAAGAATTTAGTCCTATTCGATGCAACCAATAAGCACCAAATAGATAGCCTAAAAAGGTAAGAAAGAATGGTATTGGTCGCTGTTTACGATTAGAAACAAAAGAGTCTGTAATACCACCATATTTCATTCCTATACCAATAATAACAGCAGGAAATATGCCTGTCGATAAAAACACAATAAGCCAAATCAAAGATTTGGCTGATATAGGTAGATTGGACAATACGGGATCATACTCTGTCAGAAGTATGACTCCATAAAGCGGAATAAAAATTGGTTGTAATATTATCGATATTATTCGTGCAAACATATTAAGTAGCGAGTAGCAAGTAATGAGTAGCGAGATTTACTCGCTTTGCTCGTTATTTTTTTATAGTTCTCTACGGAGGCGAGCAACTGGAATATTGAGTTGTTCACGATATTTTGCCACTGTACGACGAGCTATTTTGTAACCTTTTTGGTTAAGTATTTCGGTTAAAGTATCGTCGGTAATTGGCGATTTTTTATCTTCTGCACCAATTGTTTCTTTTATAATAGTTTTTATCTCTTTACTTGAAATCTCTTCACCATCGGTTGTGCTCATACTTTCAGAGAAGAAATATTTCAAAGGTATTACACCCCACTCAGTTTCAACATATTTACTATTACTTACGCGCGAAATAGTACTAATATCAAACCCTACTTTATCAGCAACATCTTTCAAGCGCATCGGACGAAGATTGCGTTCATCTCCAGTACGGAAATATAATTCCTGAAAATCAACAATTGTTTGCATTGTTTGCAACAACGTATTATTACGTTGCTGAATAGAATCTATAAACCAACGAGCAGAATCGATTTTTTGTTTTGCAAATTGCAAAGCCTCCTTATTTTCTTTTGTCTGATTCTTTGCGTTGCCAGAATAATCTTGCACCATTTGATAAAAATCATCACTAATACGCAATTCTGGAATATTACCATTATTCAAAGCAACCAAAATATTACCATTGATATTTTCCACGACAAAATCAGGCGTAATAGTTTGAGAAATAGTATCTGCAGCACTACCAAAATTGGCTCCTGGATTAGGGTTGAGATGCTTAATCAAATCTATAGTTTGTTCCAACAATTTACGATCAACATTGAATTTACGAAGCATTGCATCATATTGTTTATTAGCAAGCATATCGAAATTGCGATCAACAATATTAATAGCCAAATTCAACACTTCATCAGGATGATTAGCTTCGCGACGTTTAGTTGCAAGTTGTATAGAGAGGCACTCTTGAAGATCAAAAGCTCCGACCCCCGCAGGCTCAAGCGACTGAATAATATCAAGACCTTGATTTACTTCATCATCATCCACTGCAATGCCTTGACTTGCAGCAAAATCATCCGCAAGACTCTCTACTTCACGACGAATATAACCATTAGAATCCACATTGCCAATAAGATATTCACCTATTTGTCGTTCACGTGGCGTGAGATTAAGTGTATGCAATTGTTCAAGTAGAAATTCACCCAAGTCTTGTCTATTGCTCTGTTCCCGACGAAATGTAGAATCATTGACACTATGATTATTTATATGCAAACGATAACCAGGTATTTCATCTCGGTCTTCAAAATCATCTCCATCACCAATCCATGCCAATTCAAGATCATCAACACTTGGACGCTCTTCCTCTCGCATATCATCATAAGTGTTTTCTTCTGGCACTTCAGTTTCTATTTCGAGAGCTGGATTCTCGACCATTTCTTCACGAATACGCTCTTCGAGCTCTATAGAAGGATACTCAAGCATCTTTATCACCTGAATTTGTTGAGGCGATAATTTTTGTTGTAACTTCGTGCTGAGTTGAAGATTAGTTTGCATATCTTATACTTTTGATATTTTTGTTATTATGTTTTTACATAAAACAACAAAAATAATGCCAAATTTATTTACGAATAAGATTCATGAATTCTTCGCGAGTTTTAGCACTCTCGAAAGCCCCAGTAAAATCACTTGTTATAGTTATCGAATTTTGTTTTTGCACACCACGCATTTGCATACACATGTGTTGAGCTTCAACAACAACCATAACACCAAGCGGATTAAGTGTCTCTTGAATACAATCTTTTATTTGCAAAGTCATACGCTCTTGCAACTGCAAACGATGAGATATAACATCCACTACACGAGCTATTTTACTCAATCCCGTAACATGATGATTAGGAATATAAGCCACATGAACTTTACCAAAAAATGGGAGCATGTGATGTTCACAAATAGAGTAAAACTCAATATCTTTCACAAGTACCATTTGGTGATAATCTTCATGAAATATCGCCGAACGCAAAATTTCTTCTGGCTTTTGATAATACCCCTGTGTGATAAATTGCATTGCTTTTGCCACACGCTGAGGCGTTTTTATCAACCCTTCACGATTGATATCTTCGCCCAAAAGGCGCAATATCTCTTTGTAGTGCTCTGCTATTTGGTCAGTAACACTTTGTTGCTCTGGTAAATTTATAAAATCCATATTTTAGACTTATAGTAGCGAGTAGCGAGTAACAAGACTCACTCGCTTCGCTCGTTTTTAATAAACGTATATCATGCTTGGGACTATATAAGTCTCGGTTGTAAATTCTGGGAATTCGGCAATAATCCATTGTCGAAGTTCTTGGGCTTTAGCATTAGTTGCACAATTACCTATACGCACTTTCCAAAATGGAGATGTATAAGTAATATAAATCTCATCTGCTAAATTCGGATGTTTTGACACCAGAATATCTTTTATTTCAAAAGCTCGTTCACGCGCATAAGCACCACGATTACTCGAAAATATTTGAATACGAAAACCTTTAGCCTCTTCTGCTTCAGCAGATATTTTTTTCTCTATCGCTAAAAATATTGCCGAATCTTGATATATATTTATCACTGCACCAGTCAACGCATCTGGTGCTGTAAGCATATCAAAATAATCTCGAGTAGAAAGTTTTACTTCAACAGAATCTTGTTGAATTAACAAAGAATCAGACATTATTGATAAACTATCAACATCTCCATAAAACGCATTGTATTGCATCTCTACCTGTGCACTTAAATCAATGCACAATGCACAAAAAATAGTAACGAGTAGCGAGTAAGGAGTAACGAGAGAAAACAGCTTTGTTTTTTTCATTTTATATATTATTAATTTTTGAATAATATTTCATAAAACCAACACCCATTATATTTTTAATATCCTCATCACAATAACCTCGACGGATAAGTTCCATTGTAATATTTATCAACTCGCTCGAGTCATTACATCCTAATACTCCACCGCCACCGTCAAAATCAGAACCTATACCAATGTATTCACTTCCAACCAATTTTACCATATAATCAATATGGTCACAAATTGTATTTATATCCGCTCGGCCATCTTTAGCGAGAAAATAATTATACAAACAAACATGTATTCGACCGCCGCTCTTTGCCAATTTTACAATCAAATCATCACTCATATTACGAGGATGATCACACAAAGCCTTGGCTGAAGTATGAGTTGCTATAATAGGTTGTGTACTAAACTCTATTGCTTGTTCTATAGTCGAATCTGCCGCATGCGATACATCCACCATCATACCCAAACGATTCATTTCACGAATCACCTCACGTCCAAAATCCGACAATCCACCATGTGTATTGCTGCCTCGTGCCGAATCACACAAATCATTATCGCCATTATGACAGAGTGTAATATAACGTACACCCATATCATAAAATTTCTCCACATTACGAATATCGCCAGCGAGGGCAAAGCCATTCTCAAGTCCAAAACAAACATTAACCATTTGTGGCTTAATCCCAGAAAGTTGAGTATTAAACCTTACCTTTTCAGGATATTTATCCACCTGCTCACGCAAACGCGTAAATATTTCAACCGCCACATTATGTGCCTCTTCTGCTTTTTGATTATAATCAGGCGAATCAAGTGGCACTTGTGGCAAATAAGCAACCATAAACGTACACGCCACATCGCCATCATTCATCTTCACAAAGTCAACCTTCACTTCATCTGGATTTTGACGCACACCAAGATCAGTTGCCTCAGTCCACACCATTGGTGTATCTGTATGAGTATCAACCACTGACGATGTACGATGAATAGCACGAGCACGACGATATACCGAAGCCTCATCCACCAACCAATTAAACAAAGCAGCCTCCTCTGGATGCTCTTTATACAAATTTTCAGGATGCCATTGCACGCCTATCATCTTATAACCTGGAACTTCAATAGCCTCTACAATACTATCAGGAGCAAAACCTACTGCTCTACACGATGGAGCAATATTCCTTAGCGACTGATGATGAAACGTATTCACTTCAACAATCTGTCTACCCATCACCTGCGCAATCAACGACCCTGGTGCCAATTCCACCGCATGAGCCACCTCACTACGAGGCTGATCTCCTTGAGAATGATTCAAAAGTTGTGAGTTTTCAGTCTCGTATCTCATGTCTCGTGTCTTACCCTCTATTTGGGTATAAATATCTTGATATATATCACCTCCAAACTCAATATTCATAGCCTGCATACCACGACAAATACCCAACATAGGCATACAACGCATACGCGTTAAACGTACCAACGCCAAGTCAAACTCATCCCTCAACGCACATGGCTTACCGCTTTGAGGCATCAATTCCTCTCCCCAATATTTTGGGTCAATATCACCACCACCAGTCAACAACACACCATCGACCATATCAAGCAAATTATTCAAAATCTGCTCATTATCAGTCACTGGAAATACTACTGGCGTAGCACCTGCATCAATAATACACTGCACATACGCAGGCACCAATCTATGCGCCTCTTCCCACCATCCCGAAGAAATACCTATTTTTAATTCATAATTCATAATGCATAATTCATAATTAAAAAATCCTTACTCACTGCACCCTATTCTTTGTTCCTTATTTAAATTTTAACCATTTTATAATCTCTTTCACTGTAGGCTTCTTTCCATACATCAAAATACCAACACGATATATTTTTGCCGAAAGCCATATCGTTCCAACAATTGTCAATGCCAACAATCCAAGCGACAATCCCAATTGCCACATCGGCACATCAAACGGAATACGCACCATCATAACCATCGGCGACGTAAAAGGTATCATCGAACACCAAAAAGCTAATGGTCCATCAGGATTCTCAGCACTATAAATACCCGCATACAAAGCAAACAACACAATAATCGTTATCGGCATCATAAACTGACTCGTATCTGCCTCATTATCAACCGATGCACCAATCGCCGCAAACAACGACGAATACAACAAATACCCACCTATAAAATACACAACAAACATCACCAACACAAAGCCCCAATCAATAGAAAGAAGAGTTGAGAGTTGAGAGTTGAGAGTTGAGAATTGAGAAGCCCCTTCGGGCATTGTGCCCATCATAGGTGATGTTTGCAATATTCCACCATCCAACAACGGAATATCCATCACCCCCATCGCCACACCCACAATCAACAAAGTCAAAACCACCCACAAAGCCATCTGAGTCAAGCAAGTAAGCCCCACAGCTATAATCTTACCCCACATCAACTCCCAAGGTCGAACCGAGCAAACCATCACCTCCACAATCCTATTAACCTTCTCCTGCACAATCGAATTCATCACCTGCGCACCACTCACAAAAATAAACATATAAATCAACATCGTAGTCAACATACCAATCACCGATGCAATATCCGAATCAGAAGTCGTAACTCCATCATCACTCAATTTGTATGTCGTCACCTTCACATCCACCTTCGCCTCGCTAATCATCTCTTTCAACTTTGGAATATTATACGACATCAAAGTCTGCTCCTCAATATAATCTTCTAACGACGACTCAATAAACCGACGAATACTGCTCGGCACTTGCTTCTGACTATACATCGTCAACGCATTCGGCTTAACCGACAAATCATCGCTAATTATCACAAAAGCACTATATTGAGAATTGAGAATTGAGAATTGAGAATTAAGAATTATTCCCTGTTCCTTACTCTCTGCTCCCTGCTCCTTAATTACCTCAAAACTACAATCTTCACACACCAAACCCTCAAAAAACTCCTCATACAACCCCGTCTCATCCACAACCGCCACAACACGCTCCTCATCATCCTTTATGCTCGCCAAAAATATCGGTGTAACAATCAAAGCCGCCATAAGTATCGGAGTCAAAAAAGTCATCAACAAAAACGACTTTTTTGCCACCCGATTACGATATTCCTGCGATATAATTAGACCTATTTTACTCATTTTTCATTTATTTTTTGAACGTAAATTTTCATTAATCACCCATTAATTCTTTATAATTTACGATTAATTTACAATAATTTATGTTCATAAAAACCTACAACAACGGCGAAATCAACCTCGCTAATGACTCCACACATCTCTTATGCCACTTCCTATGACGCCAAAGATTCACATTCAACTGACGTGAACTCTCCATATCCCTATCAAAACCCTCAACCAAACATTTCGCTGTCTTTTCGCCATAAACAAATGCTGCAATCTCAAAATTCTGTTCATACGAACGAGTATCCATATTGGCGGTACCCACAATCGACAAATATCCATCCACCACAATCGCCTTCGAATGCAAAAAATTATGTTGATAATAATAAACCTCAACACCAGCACGCAAAAGGCTCTCAATATAACTACGCCCTGCTGCCGCCACAATCTTCGAATCATTACGTTCAGGTATCATCACACGCACCCTCACACCTGACAAAGCAGCCGACTCCAAAGCATTCATAACAGGCTCAGGTGGCATATAATAAGGCGTGTGGATAAGTATCTCCTTTTCAGCCTTCGACACTGCCGCTACAATTCCCTGCATCACATTGCGCCAATCCGAATCTGGTCCCGAAGTAACAACCTGCACTTTCTCACCATCCTCAAAACAAGGCACCTCAGGATAATATTTCTTATCAGTAACAACCTTACCATCCACAAAACTCCAATCCATCAAAAACGAATACTGCATCGAATGCACCGCAGGTCCCTCAACCCTCACAAACGTATCACGCCACAACCCCAATCGATTACCCCAGCGATAACGCTCCGCCAAATTCATACCCCCCGTATATGCCACTCGACCGTCAACAACCACCAATTTACGATGATTACGATAATTCAAAAGCGTGAATTTGAATATATTATCTGCCGCCAAAAACGGATGAATAAACGCACCAGCATTCTTCAACGACATACGCCACGCAATCGGCAACTTCCACGCACCAAGATAGTCATAAATCACACGCACCCTCACACCCTCACGCGCCTTACGCTCCAATAACTCCCTAAACCTATTACCAAGTTTATCATTTTCAATAATATAAAACTCTACATGAATATGCTCTTTTGCCTGCTCAATGTCATTATAAAGCGACTTAAAAGCATCAGCACCAGTCGTAAAAACATCCACTTTATTATCATCCGACAAACAAGCACCTGCCGTTTCCGTCAACAAACTCGCAACCTTACCAAAACGCTCAGGATCATCACAATAACGTGCCGAAATATTAACATTCGGAAAACGCAACTTATTGTTTATTATCTTCTTACGACGTAAATCCTGTCCTAAAAACACATAGAGAATTATTCCAACAATCGGCAAAAGAATCATAATCATAATCCACCCAAGCGTCTTCACTGGATTACGATTCTCCATAAGAATTGCAGTCAACACCACTAAAGCAATGTAAACATACAACGCAGTAAAACCAAAATAAACTATTTGCCAGAATAATTCCAAAATATAATGGTTAGAGGTTAATGGTTAGAGATTAGAGTAGGAGCTTTAACACCTTTTGCATCTGGATTAACTCCAAGTTTCACAGAATTCGGTCCTTTCTCAATACGTGCCTCATCCCACAAACCAGAATCAATCACTGTCTGCAACCACTTAGCTCCCCCCTCAATTATTATTGATAAAATGTTTCGTTTCGCCAATTCTTTCAAAATAGTCTCCACAATCTTATCATCAAAATCAATCCCCACATACTCAACATTCTCTCGCATCAACCGTTGATTGTTGACTGTTGATTGTTGACTATAAAACACTATAGTTTTCGCCGCCGAATCAAAAATCCTATAATCCGCCGGCACACGCAAAGTCCTATCCAACAACACACGTACAGGATTTTTACCAGCCCATTTAGTTACAGTCAAATGAGGGTCATCAAGCAAAGCCGTATTCGTAGCCACCATAATAGCATCCTCCTCCACACGCACTTGATGATTCAAAGTCTTTGTAACAGAGTTGCTTATCCTTATAGGACCATTACCCTTTTCCGTACGACACACATCAATTATACCATCCTCAGTTTCAGCCCATTTCAATATCACATACGGACGATGCTTCTCTTGCACCGCCATAAACCTACGATTAAGCCAACGAGCCTCCTCTTCCAACACACCCACAGTTACCTCAATACCAGCATCTTGAAGAATTTTCACGCCACGACCAGCCACCTTCGGATTAGGGTCAAGCGTAGCAATCACCACTCGTTTCAACCCCTTACGCACAATCAAATCAGCACAAGGCGGAGTTTTTCCCCAATGCGAACAAGGCTCAAGCGACACATACATCGTAGCCTCTTTCAATAGCGATTCATCTCTAACAGAAGTAATTGCATTAGGCTCAGCATGTGGCTCTCCTGCACGATGATGATACCCTTCTCCTATAATCTTACCATCATACACAATCACAGCCCCCACCATAGGATTAGGCGACGTTTGCCCCTCAGCCATAGCAGCCAACTGCAAACACCGCATCATATACAATTCATCTTGCTTTTTATCCATCATACCAATATCCCAAATAACTTACAAAGTTAGTGATTTTCAGTGAAACAACAAAAGAAAAATGACATTTTTTGCTACTTTCAACAATTAATTACTCTGGTTTGAGGATTTTGTTAATGTCGGCTTCGACTTTGGTGAGTTGTTTGCGGCAATCAGCTATAAGTTTTGTAGCAGTTTTTACGTTTGCTGCCAATTGGTCTATAGAGAGTTGACCGCTTTCGATTTCAGAGACTATTTGCTCTAATTGTTTGAGTTGTTCGTTGTAAGACATAATTAAGAATTAAGAGTTGAGAATTGAAAACTAAATGTTCTAGTCACCCTATAAAAACTAGATATTTTGGAAATTTTTCATTTAACTATACTATCAATGGTGCCATCAGCAAGGGTGGTAGTGATGATTTCGCCGGGTTGGAGTTGGGTAATGGAGGTTATGAGTTTGCCTTTATGAGTGGTGTAGGAGTAGCCTTTCTTGAGTAGTTGTTGCGGGTCAAGAAGTTGAAGTTTGGTTTCAAGCAGTGTTAGACGAGATTGTTGTGATTGCAAAAGGCTATTTACAGCAACAGCAAGCTGAGTGTTTTTTTGGTCGAGATATGTGCGATTTTTTACGATTAAATCGGCTGTTTTTAGTTGTAACCGATGTTGTAAGTCGGTAAGATGATTTGCGGAGTGAGTAAGCGTGCGTTGAACAGATTGTGGTAATCGAGTAGAAAGTAACAATAAATAATTTTTCTCTTGCTCTATACGATGAATGACTGAATTTTGCATTTTTTCTGCCATTTCATCGAGAAAATTCAATACTTCAAGTGATGACGATATAATAAATTCAGCCACTGCAGTTGGTGTTTTAAGAGCTGTATGCGCCACCATATCGAGAATAGTTTCATCGCGATGATGACCTATACCTGCGATTATTGGCAAAGGGAAATTAGCACAACACTCGGCGAGGCGTTCACTATCGAAGGCTTGAAGGTCGGAAGTTGCTCCGCCACCACGAATAATAACAACAAGTTGAAAGTTGAAAGTTGAAAGTTGAAAGTTATTAACCCCCTCCGCTCTGCGAGCTCGTCCTCCTAAGACAGAGGGAGAATTTTTTATACCTCCCACAGAAATATTTTTGCTCACGGAACCCACAGAACACACGGAAGTTAATTTCTCGCTTTGCTCGAAATTTCTTTTAATAATATCAAGGGCAGAGAGGATGCTTTCTTCGGTTTGGGTGCCTTGCATTACGGCAGGGAAAAAAGTTACGGAATATTGAAAACCGTAAGGATTATTGTTGAGTTGGTGAAGAAAATCGGTATAACCTGCGGCTGTAGGACTTGAAATAACTGCTATACGCTGAATTGGTCGAGGGAGAGGCAATTGGCTATTTTTACCGATTAAACCGCGCTTTTTTAATCGCTCAATTATCTCAAGACGACGACGTTGAAGTTCGCCAAGAGTATAAGTTGGATCGATATCTCTAACATTAAGACTAAGTCCATAAAGTTCATGAAACTCAACCGACACTTCGACAAGAATTTTCATCCCCACTTGGAAAGTAGAATTAGTAGCCGATTGAAACTTTTGAAGCAAAAATCGATAAGTTGATGCCCAGATTGTTGCTCGCTGTTTGGCAATGATTTGGTCAGAATCGGGATGTTTCTCTATCAAATCTAAATAGCAATGACCTGAGTAGTTAGTCGAAATACTATTAATTTCAGCACGTACCCATAACGTTGTGGGAATCACCATGTGAAGTGATTCCTTGATTGTTTGATTTAGTCGATAGAGAGATAGAGAGTTCATTTTTTCTACGTTACTTTTGTCATTGCGCAAAAGTAACCAAAACGCTAGTGCTGTGCTTAAAAATGCTAAAGGATAGCAATAAATCCTATAGCGATTAAAACTCGGACAAACAAACTGCTTCTTCACAATTCAATACTTGCCCATAAATCTCATGCCTCGTTCATCGCCAATATAACCTCGCCAAAAATCGCTACTTAACGGATTTATTACTACCCTTTTAATCGCATTTTTAAGACAAGGCACGATTACCATTCGGCATTATCCTTATTGTTATAAAAAATTTATAATAGTATTGCACCGCCGAGGACGTCGGTATAGTTGTCGCCACAATAGAAAACTACGCTTTGTCCAGGGGTGATGGATTCGATGTCGTTTTCAAAGACAATTCTTACCAATGAGGAATGAGGAATGAGGAATGAGGAATTATCACCCCCCTCCACATTCGCTTGCGGACGCTTGAGCCGGGCGTCCCTACTTGGAAATTCGGATGCATCGACATGATAGAGGTGGGCAAGACCGGGACAGGATTTGTAGCGGACTTTTGCCATCACGGTTTGTCCGTCGATGAAATCGGAGAATTTCATCATATTTAGGTCGTAAGCATAGCAAGTTTTTATGAGCAAATCCTCCTTACGACCGAGTACAACTTGATTCTTTTGAGCATCGATACGAACAACATACATTGGTTCGCCAAGTGCAATGCCAAGACCTTTACGCTGACCTATAGTGTAGTTTGGGAAACCTTGATGTTTGCCCAAAACCTTACCATTTATATCGATAAAATCGCCTTTTTTGTACTTTTTATCATAGTCAGGCACATTGGCACGAAGGAAATTGCGATAATCGTTGTCAGGGATAAAACAAATCTCTTGACTTTCGCCTTTCTTAGATAATTGTTCATAACCATTATCAAGCGCGATTTGGCGCACTTCAGTTTTAGTATATCCACCAAGAGGGAAAAGTGTACGAGAAAGATTCTCTTGAGTCAAACGCCAGAGGAAATAGGATTGATCCTTGTGCTCGTCGGCTCCTTTACGAATGAAATATCGACCTTCTGGTGTCTTCTCGATTTGAGCATAATGACCTGTTGCAATATAAAAACAGCCCAATTCATCGGCAAATTTCTGCAACATACCCCACTTAATATTAGAATTGCACTGCACACAAGGATTAGGCGTGCGACCATGAAGATATTCGTCGATGAAATTGCAGATAACAGAATCATGAAACTCACGACGCATATCGAGAGTGTGATGCTCAAAACCCATATCTGCAGCCATCTGACGAGCATCAGATACAGCAGGAGAATCGAGAGTTAACTGAGTGAAAGTTACACCTTTAAGTTCGTAACCTTTGCGACGGAGTTCGATGGCAGCAACGGAACTATCGATGCCACCACTCATAGCCATAAGTATTTTATTTTTCATATATTTAGATTGTTAGTAGTGAGTAACAAGTAGCAAAATTACCATTCGGAATTGTAATTTTTCTCACGGATATTCTGAAACACTTCGCTTTACAGAAAAGTCCAGAGAAAAAATAAATTTCGTTTGACTAGTATAGAATGCAAAGATAATAAAATTTTGGGAAATAATTTAAAAATCATATTTTTTTGTACGATACAGTAACTTATTATTATTTTTATGTATAGAGTTTGACTTTTTTTTATTATCTTTGCAAATTGTTAAATGCGTGCACACGCGAACCTTATAATGGGAAAATTTAAGCACCAAACAAACAAGCCTTAAATCACTAATACTTAAATACTTATTACAAACAATGAAAAAATTATTTTTAACAGTAGCAACAGCAGCTATGATGTTTGCATGTACAAACAATGCGGGTAAAAATCCGTTTTTGACAGAATGGAACACTCCAGAAGGTGTACCTCCATTTGAACAAATCAAAGCAGAGCACTATTTGCCTGCATTTGAAGAGGGTATCAAACAACAACAAGCCGAAATTGAGGCAATTATCAACAATCCAGAGGCTCCAACATTCGAGAATACTCTTGAGGCAATGGATAAATCTGGTCGTTTGTTGTCGAAAGTGGCTTTGGTATTCTTCAATATCACAGAAAGCGATGGTTCTGAAGAATTAACTAAAGTTCAAGAAGTTGTATTGCCATTGGTAAGCGCACATAGCGACAATATCTACATGGACGCACGTTTGTTTGAACGCGTGAAAGCTGTGTATGAAGGTCGTGACGCAATGAACTACACAGTAGAACAAAATCGTTTGTTAGACAAAGTTTACAATGCATTCGTTCGCAACGGTATCTCATTGCCAGAAGATAAACAAGCACGTATGCGTGAAATCAATGCTGAACTTTCGACATTGCAACAAAAATTCGGCAACAATTTGTTGGCAGAAACAAATGCTTTCAAACTTGTGCTTGAATCGGAAGAAGATTTAGCAGGTTTGCCTGAAGCAGTGCGCACAGCAGCAGCTGAAGCAGCAAAAGCTGAAGGTTTGGAAGGTAAATGGGTGATTGGTTTGCAAAATCCAAGCCGTATTCCTTTCTTGCAATACAGCGAACGCCGCGACTTGCGCGAAAAAGTTTACAAAGCATACATCGAACGTGGTAACAACGGCAACGAAAACGACAACAAAGAAATCGTGTTGCAAATCATGAAATTGCGTATCGAGAAAGCTAACTTGCTCGGTTTTGAAACATCGGCAGACTTTATCCTCGACGATACAATGGCTAAAAAATCAGACGTTGTGAACTCATTCTTGCTTGATATCTTCAAAGCTGCTAATGAAAAAGCAAAAGCAGAATTGGCTGAAATGCAAGCAATTGCAGACCGCGAAGGTAACGGTGTGAAAGTAGAAGCTTGGGACTGGGATTACTACACTGAAAAAGTACGTCAAGAAAAATATGCTATGAGCGAAGACGAAATCAAACCATACTTCCAAATGGAAAACGTTCGCGCAGGTATGTTTGCATTGGCTAACCGCCTCTATGGTTTGAACTTCGAAAAATTGAACGATATGCCATTGTTCAACCCAGAAGCAGAATGCTTTAAAGTGACAGACAAAGATGGCTCTTTGATTGGTATTTTCTATACAGACTACTACCCACGCGCATCAAAACGCGGTGGTGCATGGATGACAAACTTCCGTGAACAATATATCAACGAAGAAGGTAAAGACGTTCGTCCAGTGGTTATCAATATTGGTAACTTCACAAAACCAACAGCTACTACTCCATCATTGCTCACATTGGATGAAACAGAGACTATGTTCCACGAATTCGGTCACGGCTTGCACGGTTTGTTGGCAAAAGCTAACTATGTATCTGTAAGCGGTACTAACGTGGCACGCGACTTCGTTGAGTTGCCATCACAAATCATGGAAAACTGGGCATTCGAACCAGAAGTGCTTGCAATGTATGCAAAACACTATCAAACAGGCGAATTGATTCCTAATGAAATCATCGAAAAAATTAATGCTTCATCTACATTCAATCAAGGATTTATGACTACAGAATTGACTGCAGCAGCTATCCTTGACATGAACTGGCACGACCTCAAATCGATAGAAGGCATCACTGACCCTATCGCATTTGAAAAAGAGATGATGGACAAAATTGGCTTGATTCCTGAAATCGCTCCTCGTTATCGTACAACTTACTTCAACCACATTTGGGCAGGCGGTTATAGCGCTGGTTATTATAGCTATTTGTGGGCAGAAGTGTTGGATAAAGATGCTTACGCATTGTTCAAAGAAAAAGGTATCTTCGATCAAGAAACAGCACAAAAATTCCGCACATTGCTCGAAAAAGGTGGTACTGAAGACCCTATGAAATTGTATCGCGACTTCCGTGGTGCAGAGCCAAATCCAGAGGCTATGCTCATTGGACGCGGTTTAAAATAGTAGCGAGTAGCAAGATAAGAGTAACAAGACTTTACTCGCTCCGCTCGTTTTAGATTTTGATATGCGGACTTGAGTGCTCCGCATATCAACAAAATTTTGAAAGTTGAGAGGTTAAAGTACCATTTGGCATTATAAATTCGCACACGGAATACACGGAACTCACGGAAATTTTCACCTCCCATAAACATAAATAATACTAATATTTTCCACCTTTCGATTCGCTCTTTTGCTATCGCAAAAATCGCTCTACGGATAACACGGAAGCCATGAGACCTGCACGAATAAATATCACAAAATTTTTCACACAACCAAATGTGGCAAATATTGCTATCAGTGTGGTTGTAAGTGGATTGTTGTGGTTTTTGTTCAATGCTCAAACAGAAAATGACTATGTTCAAATGTTGTTTATGAAGCATTTTGTGCTATGGTCATTGCCAATAATATGGTCAAGAATATTAGGATTTATAGCGATTGTGGGGTTGATGACATGGATGATGTTTTTGTGTAACAATTTGCAAATCATACCTGTGCGCTCATCAATGCCATTAACTGTCGGCATTGTAATGGCAGGATGCATTGGCTATATTCAACCATTCGACGAAAGTTATATAGCAGCTGTGTTTTTTATCTTGGCATTGAAAGAATTGATACAGATGTATAACTTTGAAACACAGGTAGCTGCATCATTTAATATCACATTA
>JAZRJN010000044.1:0-6475 GCA_045645785.1 Candidatus Aphodosoma sp.
ATCGTATTCACCACCAACACATCAAAAGAGTTGAAAGTTGAAAGTTGAAAGTTGTGAGTTAAGTTTGCTTCACATGTCTTATTGTCCCCCTGTTTTAAGGGGACGAGCGAAGCAGAGGGAGTTAAAACCGGTTGACCGTTGACCGTTGACTGTTGACTACCGTCTGTAATCTTCTTTTGTATATCTGTGTACAATGCGTATTTGCATGTCAATTTAGAAGTTAACTCTTTTATGCGTTCTTCGTGCACTTCATGTGGAGCAATAATCATCTTCATCCGTCCCGCCCGCTCATTTATATATCGTGTCAACAAATCCTCATCCGGTCCCCACGAACTACCCACCACTAACATTGGCAATTGTGCATTAACAAACTCTTCTACCACTTCCAAACGTTTCGCCGCAGCAGCAATATCAGCCACCCTATCAAATCGCGTATCGCCTGCCACCATCACATTCTCCACGCCAATCCCTTTCAACAACTCCTTCGACTCTTCATTCTGCACAAACAACATCTTGAATGCCTTCAACCCCTCACGGAATATTCCACCATACCACTTGAAAAACACCTGATTAGGTCGAAATATAGCCGAAATAATATAAGTCTCTATCCCACTAAAGCGCAACTCAGCCAAATAATTCAACCAAAATTCATACTTCACAAATACCACCTTTTCTGGTTGCACCAATTCCACAAATCTTCTCGCATTACGCGGTGTATCCAAAGGCAAATAGGCAATCACATCAGCACCAGCATAATTTTTTCTTACCTCATACCCCGATGGCGAAAAAAATGTCAACAAAATCTTATACTCAGGATTATCTCTCCGTATCTTCTCAATCAACGGACGCCCCTGTTCAAACTCACCCAACGACGCAGCATGCACCCATACCACTCTATCCCCCGTCCTCAATCCTGCCTCAATCTTCGCATACGCCTCCTGTTCGCCCTGCCACATCAATCTCACCTTCGAGTCAAACAATGCCACAACACGAACCGCCAAAGCATAAAACCAAATCGCTATATTATACAAACTTTTCATTGAATATCAAACAAATAACCACACACCACCCCACAATAACTACAATTTACAAATTTATAAAAAAATATTCACATACACAACACTAAAAAAATAGAGATGCAACAATTTGCATCTCTATTTTTTTAATTATGAAGTTTTCTAAATTAAATCAATTCAACAAAAACCTCTTTACCTTCTTCAGCGATAGCTACTTTGCTCTCACGAGCCAACCAACCAAGTGCTGCATAGATTTCTTTTTCAGTCAATTTAGTTGCTTTTTTGATGGCTTTCAATTCCAATTTACCAGCCTCCAATGCATGCCATACAAGACCTGCATTTGTACCAATTTTTTCAATCATGTTTTTTTAAATTAAAACTTTTATACTAAGAAAATACGAACTTGCAATACAAGATTATCATCTTTCACAAATTCGGCTGCAAAGTTACAAAAAAAAATCCAAACTACCAAATCTAACTTTTTCTGTTACAATAAATAAGGTTTTCGCACGCAAAATAGATATTGTATAATCCAAAAAAAAATCGTATCTTTGTTCGATTTTTACAGAAAAAATAAATTCCGAATGGCAAGTCTCGCTACTCGCTACTCGCTACTAAATATCTAAGATATGAAAGTATATAAATTTGGAGGCGCATCAGTAAAAGATGCCAACGGCGTACGCAACCTTTGCGAAATAGTAAAACAAGCCGATGAAAAACTCATTGTTGTAATCTCCGCAATGGGCAAGATGACCAACGCATTCGAACTCGTCGTAAATAGTTTCTTCAACCATAAGTCTGACGTAGAGCAACACATCAAAGCCATCGTCGACTATCATGAAGCAATCATCGCCGACCTTTTTGGCGACCAACGCGATACAATTGACACTCTTATCGCCGACCTCTACTCTCAACTCAACGAAATCACCTCACAACGCCCATCTCTCAGTTATGACTTTGAGTATGACCGCATTGTCTCTTTCGGTGAACTCCTCTCAACTACAATAGTAGCCACATATCTCTGCCACATCGGCGCACCAGCCGAATGGATTGACGTCCGCAACTGCATTATCACCGATGCTAACCACCGCGACGCCAACGTGGATATGGAAGTCAGCCTCAACCTCTGTCGCGAAGCATTCCTCGACAAACAACTCACTGTCACTCAAGGCTTCCTCGCTGGCACAAAAACCAACCAAACCACAACTCTCGGCCGCGAAGGTTCCGACTACACAGCTGCAATTCTCGCCAATCTCCTCGATGCCGAAAGCGTAACCATCTGGAAAGACGTTCCAGGCGTAATGAATGCTGACCCAAAACTCTACGAAAACGTACAAATCATACCCGTGCTCTCATACAAAGAGGCTATCGAACTCAGCTATTGTGGCGCATCTGTCATACACCCAAAAACAGTTAAACCACTACAAAACAAACGCATACCTCTACACGTAAAATCATTTGTACACCCAACCGAGCCAGGTTCAGTCATCACAAACTACACCGAACGTCTCGACCTTCCACCTATCTACATCAACAAACGCAACCAAGTACTCCTTTCGCTCACTCCACGCGACTTCTCTTTCATCGCAGAAGAGCGACTAAGCAAAATATTTGGCGTACTCGCGTCATACCGACTCAAATCAAGCCTCGTACAAACAGCCGCTATCAGCTTCTCACTCTGCGTTGACTACAACGAAATTAACTTCCAACGCATGATTGACGAACTCAAAGACGAGTACGAAGTACTTTACAACACTGATGTAGAACTAATTACAATCCGTCACTACACAAAAGAAATAGTTGACCGCCTCGTAGGCGAACGACTCGTATTCGTCGAACAACGCAACCGCGTCACCGCTCGCTTCGTCGTTCCCGCAATACAATAAAAAACAAACTTTAACTCCTCTCTTAAAAAAAACTACAACTTTTTATTGAAATAAGATACAAAATATACGCATGAAAACATATTTTAAATTATATTTCAAATCATTGCTGATAATGTCTGCTTTGTATATCTATTCTATCATCTTAAGCGATATTTACAATTTTTTTTCAACGCTAATAGGAGATTACACAAATCTTCTTTTAGGAATAATCTTTGTTGCTATAGGAGTAAGACTTATATTTTTTATACGTTCTTACGATAGTTCTTTCGAGAAGCCTTGGATACACTACGTTTTATTCATTGTTGAAATACCCACGATACTTCTATTATGTGAAATGTCTATGGATAATAGTTATAATGTTCTTGAAAGAATATTATTACTATTAGTATCAATAATATTTGGGGCAATTATAATATATGGAGGTTGGGGCATACGTCAGTGTGGAATGTACCATGGTATGTACCACAAGAATGAAAATCGACAATATGGAGAATTTCTTATTTTTCTTACATACATGTTCCTTACATTGATATTTTGGCACACTATAGTAGTCCAATTATTTGAATGGTCAATGTGTTTCAGCTACCATCAAAATACTTTTGGACGCTATGGCATTTCATTCATAATGTTATGTTGTGCAATAATAGTTAATATTTGTTGGTTAGTAATTGTAATTCCTATTTTTCTTAAAACAGCAGGAAACTTCACATTATATATCATTACTATTGTATTGGGAATAGCATTTATGATAATTTGGTATAGGTGGATATATACAAACTTCGATGGAATCACATTCCTTATTATACTACTTATTAGTTCCTCAATAATCATATCGAATTTCCGCAAAACCATTGGTACTATAAATGAAATACGATGCCCTAGATGCCACAATTACAAAGGAGAACATACTAATACTATTGACCATGGATTTAGTCAAAAGAAATCAACCAAAACAGTTAATATAGATGGGAACAATATTAAACCACGTAATTATGGAGCAACCGTTACTAATGCATACAAAAAAATATTGACAATAAAAACATATCATAAGTGGACAACAATACATACCTGCTCAATATGTGGACACAAATGGAATATCAATCATAGCAAAGAAGTAGAACGTCGTTCACAAAAGGTTGGACAAGGTCATGAAGAAATATGGTAATAAAAATCATTATGTTATCTTATAAAAATATTAAAAAAATTAATACTCTGTCATTCTTCTTATCTTTCTATCTAAAAAATAAAATCCTACTTCCGCAGGTCTATCATTCTTTTACCAAGATGAAACGAAAGTTTCAGCAAAGCGTATGCAAAAAAAGAAATTATATCCTTATGTCATTCTGTCTAAATTATAAATGAACACAATACTCCCATTTCTATCCGATTTGGCACAAAACAACAATCGCTCTTGGTTTCAAGAAAACCGAGAGCGATATGATATTGCACGACAAGCATTCATTGACCTCACCGCCACACTAATAACACAAATCGGACAATTCGACCCACAAGTACGTTATCTCGAGCCCAAAGAATGTCTCTTCCGCATCTACCGCGACACCCGATTCTCGCCCGACAAAGCACCCTATAAACGCCACTTTGGCTCCTACATAGCCATGAACGGCGGACACCGTAGCCTCTACTCAGGCTACTACATCCATCTCGAACCAGGCAACTGTTTGCTCTCTGGAGGTATTTGGTGCGCTGACAATCAAGGCATAAAAAACTTCCGCTCATACATCGACACCGAATACGACAGTCTATTCGAAATCATGGCACAACCCGAATTCAAACAATACTTTGGCGACCAACTACACTGCTTCGAATCACTCAAACGCCCACCTATGGGCTATACTGCCGACCACCCAGCCATCGAACTCCTCAAAATGAAACAATGGCTCACACGCCACCCATTCGATGACTCACTCCTCAACAACCCACAACAACTCATCGCCCATCTCACCCAAGTCGCCCACGCCATGACCCCATTCTCCCACTGGTGCAACCGAGCCTTCCTCGAATAAAAAGACCAACGCCAAACAGCATTTATCGCTGCGATAAATAACTTCCGTGAGATCCATGCATTCCGTGTGCAAAATATATTCCGTGAGAAACAAAATCCGTGAGAAACAAAATATGGCAAACTTCGAATTATTCATAGCAAATCGCTTCAACCGTGAAGAGCGCGACAACAAAAAAATGTCACGCCCTGCGGTGCGCATTGCCATAATAGGCATTACACTCGGACTTGCCGTGATGCTCCTATCCATTGCCGTAATCGTAGGCTTCAAACGCGAAGTACGCAACCAAATCATAGGATTCGGTAGCCACATACAAATAATGTCCTACAACAACTACAACTCTCTCAACTCCGAACCCATCACCCTCACTCTCCAACTCGACAGCCTACTACAATCAACCCCAAACATCACTGACATACAACACATTGCCACCCAACCAGGCATAATCCACACCGAAAAAGCCTTTCAAGGCATACTCCTCAAAGGCATCGACTCAACATACAACTGGGACTTCTTCTCAAAAAACCTCATCGAAGGCTCCATTCCTCATTCCTCATTCCTCACTCCTAATTCCTCACTGATAAGCTCTTCCATAGCCCGCACAATGAATCTCCGCGTAGGCGACTCATTCGTCGTCTATATCGTTACCGACGGACTTCGCGCACGCAAATTCACCGTAGCAGGCATCTACCAAACTACCTTTGCCGACTACGACAAACTCTACATCCTAACCGACATCAACCAAATCCAACGCCTCAACCATTGGGCTGACAATCAATACTCATCCCTAGAAATACTCGTCAACGACTACTCTCGCCTCAATCAAACATCATCCGACCTATTCAACAAAATCATCACCTACTCTCACAACACCGACATCCTCTATCGCGTCGAAACCATCGAATCCCTCACCCCTCAAATCTTCGATTGGCTTGCTATGCTCGACATGAACGCCGTAGTCATCATAATCCTTATGCTCGCAGTATCAGGATTTTGCGTCATATCAGGACTCCTCATTCTCATCCTCGAACGCTCAGCCACCATCGGACTACTCAAATCCCTCGGCACAAACAATTGGGCAATCCGTCGTATATTCCTCACCCAATCAGCCTACCTTATCTCTCGCGGTATGCTATGGGGCAACATCATCGGACTACTCATCATAGCCATACAATATTTCACCCACATCATACCACTTGACCCAACATCCTACTACGTCGACCACGTACCAGTATATCTCTCATTTTCAGCCTGGCTACTAATCAACATCGGTCTTGCCATTGCCTCAATACTAATGCTCGTCGGACCATCTTACTTCGTAACCCGCATATCCCCAGCCGAAGCCATGCGCAAAGAGTGAGCGTTTTTGGCTCCGCCATCAAAAACACTATTCGCGTTTTTGGCTCCGCCCAAAACGCTACCGCTCGGCAAACAAAATTGGAAACAAAATTATTCGTTCCGAACACATATAAAAAATTAAAAAAGACCCAACTTCCAAATAAATTTGGTGTTGGGTCTTTTTTAATTTTTTACTTTGCGCTACGCACAAAGT
>JAZRJN010000045.1:0-11026 GCA_045645785.1 Candidatus Aphodosoma sp.
GACTGTTAATCAGAGGGTCCTTGGTTCAAGTCCAAGAGGGAGAGCAATAGTTTAAAAGTACATTCTTCCTTAGCTCAGTCGGTTAGAGCATCTGACTGTTAATCAGAGGGTCCTTGGTTCAAGTCCAAGAGGGAGAGCGCAGTAAAAGCCTGTAAGATTCAATCTCACAGGCTTTTCTGTTTATAAAAACTAATCTTATCAAAAAAATATGGCAACAAAACAAGAACTTCTCGATAAACGCTATATGCGTATGGCTCGCATTTGGGCTGAAAATTCATACTGCAAACGCCGTCAAGTAGGCGCACTTCTTGTTAAAAATCAAATGATTATATCCGATGGCTACAATGGTACGCCTTCTGGTTTCGAGAACAACTGCGAGGACGACAACAACACATCTCTTCCATACGTACTTCATGCCGAAGCCAATGCTATCACCAAAGTAGCTCGGTCAAACAACAGCAGTGCTGGTGCAACTCTCTATGTAACAGCATCTCCTTGCATAGAATGCGCTAAACTCATCATCCAATCTGGCATCGTTCGCGTTGTTTATGGCGAAGAATACCGCATCCGCGACGGCATCGAACTTCTCCAACGTGCTGGCATAGAAGTAGTGTATGAACCAGCCGACGAAAATTGAGAATTATTATAGAATCTATAGACAGTCTATAGAATCTATAAAATCTATAGAGTCTATAAAATCTATAAAATCTATCTAAAAAAATTATGAAAAAATCATTTCCTATAATAATAGCCATCGCTCTTGCTTTAGGATTAGTGCTTGGCTACTTGCTTGCTGTGCGCTCAACCCAAAATCTATTAGGCAATATCAGCAACAAACTACAAGACACCAATACCTCATCGCACAAAGTAACCGAACTACTCAATATCATCGACCGCGCCTACGTCGATACTATTGATATTGCTCAAATCAACGAGGCTGTTATCATTACCGCCCTTAATCAGCTCGACCCTCACTCAAGCTATATTCCAAAAGAAGACCTCGAAGCTGCTAACGAACAACTCGAAGGCTCTTTCTCGGGGATTGGCGTACAATTCAACATCCAAGAAGACACTATATATATCGTAGATGTAATCTCTGGAGGTCCATCCGAGCGTGCAGGACTCCTCCCTGGCGACCGTATCACCGAAGTCAACGACACTCTATTCGTTGGAAAAGAGATAAACAACGAAAAGGTATTCAAAAAACTTCGTGGTCCTAAAGGCTCTGATGTCCGTCTCGGCATTGTGCGCCGTGGCACTGCCGAAACGCTCTATTTCGACATCACTCGCGAAGATATTCCCGTACATAGCGTTGATATTGCCTATATGATTACTCCTTCTACAGGTTTCATTGCCGTCAACTCTTTTGGTGCAAACACATATTCTGAATTCCTCACAGGTCTCGCTAAACTCAAAGCGCAAGGTATGCAAAACCTTATTGTTGACCTTCGTGGCAATTCAGGCGGTTACCTCGATGCTGCTGTCAATATGATTAACGAATTCCTCGAACGCGGCGAACTCATCGTTTATGTCGAAGGTCGTGCATACGCTCGCTACGATGTCAAAGCCACAGGTAATGGTTCTTTCAAAAATATACCTCTTATCGTGCTCATTGACGAATTTTCGGGCTCTGCCAGCGAAATCTTTGCTGGTGCTATGCAAGACAACGACCGCGCAACTATCATCGGTCGTCGATCTTTCGGTAAAGGCCTTGTACAACAACCTTTCAACTTCAGCGATGGCAGTCAAGCTCGCCTCACTATTGCACGCTACTACACCCCATCAGGTCGTTGCATCCAAAAACCTTACACTCGTGGCAAAGCCGAAGACTACGAAACTGACATCTGGAATCGCTACCTACATGGCGAATTTTTCAATGCCGACTCTATCCACCTTGCCGACTCTGTAGAGTATCACACCAAAAATGGTCGCATCGTTTATGGTGGTGGTGGCATTATGCCTGACATATTCGTACCTCGCGACACATCCGACATCACTCCTTATTTCACTAAATTAGTAAACAAGGCTCTTATCTACAAATTCGCTCTTAAATATACTGAGGCTCATCGTGCCGAACTCAAACAATACACCTCTTGGCAATCGCTCGACAAATATCTCACTTCGCTCAATCTTTTCGACCAACTCGTAACATACGCCGAAAAAGAAAATATCACAGGCTCTGCTAAAGACAAACGCACATCATACAAACTAATCAACCAACACATCAACTCATATATAGTGCGCAATATTCTCGGCGACGAAGGTTTCTACCCTCTAACCTACAGCACCGACGAAACCGTCATCGAAGCCCTAAATAAAATTGAGAATTGAGTAATTTTCATTCCTCATTCCTAACTCCTCATTCCTCATTCTTAAATAATAACTCTCGACTAAAATGGAATACTTACTCCTAATCGTAGGCTTCGCCCTATTAACAATTTCAGCCGATTGGCTCATCAATGGCGCATCAGGTTTAGCTAAACGCCTTAATATTTCCGACCTCGTTATCGGTCTAACAATCGTAGCATTCGGCACATCTGCACCCGAACTTGTAGTAAATATCGTTGCAGCCACCGAAGGCTCTTCCGATATTGCTCTTACAAATATTCTCGGCAGCAATATCATCAACACCCTCATCATATTAGGTATTTCGGCAACAATATATCCAGTAGTATGCAAAAAATCTACTTATCACATCGAAATACCTATCAGCATTTTGGCTGGTTTAGCAGCCCTATTGCTTGGAACTAACTTTTTCGGACTCATGCACCTTGGCGAAAAACAAGTAGGTGTATCTCGCTTCGATGGCATAATGCTCATCATTGTTTTCATCTGTTTCTGTACCTATACTATTGTTCAAGGTTTGCGTAGCCGCACTAACTCAAACGACGATACATACGTAGCAATACCGATTTGGAAAGCTATACTATTGATAATCGTAGGATTAACAGGACTTATTATCGGTGGCGAACTAATTGTAAACAACGCAGTATCTATCGCACAATCATGGGGAGTTCCAGAATCTGTTATCGGTGTAACTATCGTGGCTCTTGGCACATCACTGCCCGAACTTGCCACTTCAGCAATGGCTGCCTACAAGAAGAATACCGACCTCGCAATCGGCAATGTTATAGGCTCTAACATCTTCAACGTATTCTTCGTGCTCGGTATTAGCTCTATCATTCGACCTTTATCTGGCTACGAAAATCTACAAGTAGATGCCGCAATGGCAGCAGGTAGTAGCCTCTTACTCTTATTCTTCATCATAATAACAAAAAAACGTAGCATCAACCGCATAGAAGGCCTCACCATGCTCATAATTTATGGCATATATCTTGCATGGCTTTTAATGAATTAATAGATTTTATAAATTCTATAGATTCTATAAATTCTATAAAATAATAAAAAAATGTATCGCATCGGTTTAACATTAAGTGGTGGTGGAGCAAAGGGGCTTGCGCATGCAGGCGTCCTCAAAGCTCTCGAAGAATATGGCTTACGTCCGCAAATTATGTCAGGTGTAAGCGCAGGAGCTATTGTTGCCGCCCTATATGCCGATGGTAAATCACCTGATGAGATATGCTATTTCTTCAAACAGACCAAATTCCTAGATTACGTAGGCTTTGCAACTCCTAAAAAAGGCTTAATGAGTACCCGTAAATTCGAAAAAATGATAGGCGAAGCCCTCACAGCCAAAACTTTTGAAGAACTAAAAATTCCTATCTATATCAACGCCACCGAGCTCACCGTAGGCGAAAACGCCATCTTTTCATCAGGGCCATTAGTCGAAAAAATAGTAGCTTCAGCATCAGTACCTGTGGTTCTCACCCCTAAAGAGATTGGCGACAAAATATATGTCGATGGAGGTATTTTCAACAATATGCCAGCATCGCTTATCCGCTCACAATGCAAGTTCCTCATAGGATGCCATGTCAACCCTATCCGACACGATAACACAGTACATACAGCAAAACAAATCCTCGAACGCATCTACAACCTATCAATCCAATCAAGCACAGTTCCCGAAAAGAAAATCTGCAACCTCGTACTCGAGCCCGACAAAGCCAAACAATACGGCATGTTCGACACCGACCACTTCGAAGACATATTCAATATCGGCTATGAACATACAAAAGAAATACTCCTAAACACAAAAATAGAATTGCCTCTATAAAGAAGCAATTCTATTTTTTTATCCACAGATTTCCTAAAATTATTATTTAAGAATAACTTTAACCGCAGTATCTGCACATCTTACTACATAAACACCAGCAGGCATTCCTGAAATATTCATTTTATCTACTCCATACATCATCAACTGTCCATTCACATTGAAGAGATAGATATTGCCCTCTGCAATCAAATAATCACCCTCGAACTTCACTACATTATTATCAATAACATTATCAAGAGCAGTGTTAGGTCCTTTGATATCTTTTTCAAACCACAAAGCCAAATTAGCATCTACATATTCCCATGGACTATCTACATTATCGCCAAAAGCAAAACTATGAGTTTGCAACCATTCCAATGTCAAATCTGAAGCATCTAAATCGGCTCCTTCTGTAGTTGTATTTTCTGCTTGCACTTTTGCATCAATAACATCTAAACCAGAAAGCGCATAATTGTCTTTCAAACATTTTTCAGTCTCATTATAAATTTTTGGCCATTCTGATTGAGGTTTATTATAGTTTATTTTATCCCAATCGTATTCAAAGCTATCACCATTTGAATAACCAACAATACGATGAGCATACAATTCATCGGCAGCTGGCAATTTTATTGCATCCAAAGCTACAATATTATTAGCAACTAAAGCATAAACCGAATCAGAAGTAGTTGAACCCATAGCACCAATTATGCCACCTACTTTTACAGTCTTAACTTCCCCTACTATTTCTATATTTCCCTCAACATAGCAATTTTCAACTTTTGAACGCGCACTTTCACCAACAATACCACCGATAGTTTCTGTTCCAAATAAATCTGCCACGACATGACAATTTACAATTTTATCGCCAGCATCTGAATAAGCAACAATACCACCAACTTTTGCTCCACCTTCAATTATACCATCAAAAGCACAAGCCGAAACCAACGAAGTAGTTGATATTTCTCCAACGACACCACCGACAACACCTGCTTTAGGAAGATTGATATTAGCACCCATCATTGAACATCCCTCTACTGTTGTGTAAAAAGATACACTTCCTGCAATACCACCTAATCTGCCGCTGAAACCATCAATATCAAAAATATATGGATTTATAACATGTATATTACTAATTTTGCCGCCAAAACCGTCACCAGCCTCAGTGAAATTACCAACCATTTCATTAACCAAGATACCTACAACATCTGAAAATTTCGAAACAGACAATATAGGATTAACAAGTACCATATTTTCTATCACAGCAGAATCCATCACCATACGGAACATACCACAACCATCTAACACAATATTTTTTATTTCAAAATTACCACCATTCAACTTTCCAGTAAATTCTCCATTAATACCTCCAAATACAACATTCTGAAAATCAATATCATTAACGACTTCATAGCAAGCAGTAAGATTATTTTCTATCTGAGTAAAATCATACGCTTTTGTTATTTTATATGGATTTTCTAATGTTCCTTCACCCTCCATTTCTACATTATTCAAAGGCAATTCTGTATATTGTAGTGTAATTGTTCTTCCATCGCTATAAGGACACATCAACATTGGATGAGATTTAAGATTAAGCAGACAAATCATACCCAAATCTCCACCTTTTGTTGCATCTGGACCTATCTCTGTCAATATTTCACCCTCTGTATTACAGATAGCTAACACTTTCTCTTTCACACTTGAATTTTTTTTCGATTTGGTCAATAGCACCATATATTCGCGAACTTCATCAGTATCAAACAAATAAGGATTTAAAGCATCTGCAGTTATATTAAACATAGCATTTTCCACACCTGTGCCTAAATTCAATACATCGAAATGATCAAACGAACCGTCTTTATTAAACCATGCTATTTTATGTTGAGTTGAGCCATCTTTTGCCATTTCACCTTGAAGCAAAGCTACCACATACTGATATGTGTCTTCTTTTCCATAACGGTCAATAGAAGATGACAAAACAATTTCATCTTTAGTTACTACAGGCAATTCTGTCACAACTTCACAAGAAGGAAAATCAACGAAAGTAAATACTCCATGTTCTCCAGATTCGCGTGCAAACATCCATTGCTCTGATTGTCCAACGATATTACTCATTTTTTGCGCGCTTATCACCTTGTCTGCAATATCTTTCAACTTATTACCATTAACATCATATAATTTATATGATGCGATATTACTATCCGAACTAACTTTATAATTTTTAGTAGTAATTAAATAAGCTGGCGCACCATCTCCATTATAATTTACCAAAACATCACCTGCTTCGCCTAAACTACCTAAATGTGGGAAAGAATATAAATATTCAAGCGTCAATTCAACTGGAATTTTTGTTTCGTATGCGAGATTGAATTTATCATCATAATACTTTATAATCAAACTATTATTCTCATTGACAACTATATCTTCATTAATATTGTCAGGATAGAAGAAATATGGTTTTTCGTATTGCGCTAACACATAATTTGGTTTACCATTATTATTTACTAAGAAAATCGGAGATGGTTCTTCTCCCGAAGATGCGATATTTTTATAATCAACAGTAAAAGTATGTTGTTTAGCCACCTTATAATCTGACTGATACGTTGCTCTTGTATAAACATCAAAATGATAAAAAAGAGCATCATTTTCAGTTCTTTCCTCTCTTCTAAAAATCATAGCATACTCTTCAGCGTAAGAATTTACAGACAAATTTTCCAACATATGGAATGTTCCATCTATTGTATATAATTTTTCAGCTTGTTCTCCACTCAAAGAATATATGTTATGCACATACTTACCCTTATAATCTTTAGTATTAGCATAAACAAAAACCATCACCTCATAATCAGTAGTGCTAGTATTAAAAAATCTCTTAGTCAAATAAGGTTGGACAAGCACGTTGCGAACGCCAAGCGCCCCTTCGACATTCAAGCTATCAACGATAGTACTAACCAACTTATTATTTTCATCATAAATTTCAACCTTCATGTAATCAAAAAAACCATTTTCTGCATGCAAATTTAAAATATATGTCCATTCTGAACCATTAGGACCCTCCAAAAAACCATAATCTGTAGTAGGACCAAGGGTAGTAGTTTCTAATGTAGCAGAAAGATTACCTACCGAAACAAACATTGCTAAAATAGCAACAAATAAATGTAAAACTTTTTTCATAATATAAATTTTTAGTTAATAATTCATTTTGATTACAAAAATCAATACAAAGATACGGAATATATTTGTAATAAACTAATTTTTCAACTGATTTTTTTGTCGGACGGGTCGAACAAAAAACGCGACGCTGATTTTTTCAGCGTCGCTATCAATTATCAATTATCAATTATTAATTATTTAATAACAGCTTTAACAGTTTCGCCTGCTACGCGAACGAGAACAACTTTTTCGTTAACATCGATTGCAGTGAGATCTGCTGCAGCTTCGCCAGCATAAAGCACTTGACCTTGTAGGCTATAAACTTCGATCATAGTGCCCACTTCGGTTTGTACATAAAGTTGACCATCTTTTGAATAAACAACTGCAAGCGCGCCAATAGCGTCCAAATCAACTGATATAGCACCATCTTTCACTTCGAATGTTGCAGTAGCCACATCGCTGACTTCACCATCTAATACTGCGATAGCTTCAACTTGATATATTACATCGTCTGAAGTACTCAAAGCAATTGCTTCTTCATATTTATTTTCGTCATTCTCTGCCACTTCGCCATCAAATTCTTCAAAATTGTAATCGAAATAGATAACAGCATTTTCAGTTTCGCAAGTGATTGTCATAACAGCTTCTTCTGAAACTTCGATAACAGGAGTAGCTGGTTTCACGAAATTAGCAGTAACTTTCCAAACTGCCGCACCACCATTAGGATAGAATTGATAAATATATGCTGTTTTATTGTCGATAACTTGTGCATTCAACCAGTTAGCAGCTTTATTCTTTTCTGTTCTATCAACCACATAGAATGTTGTATCTGAAACGAACTTAGCATCAGTCATATTATAAAGATTCCATTCGCTTGAATAATTAACAGAAGCAGCATGATAAGCCCAAAACTCTTTACCAGCCAATTCGAACGAACATCCACCAAGAGTAGCCATTTTAATACTTGGCAATGTGAATGGTTTAGATGCGTTTGTAGTAAAGTTAATTTCATTAACGCCATTAGAACGAGAGTGAGCAACCAAATTACCCCAAATATCAACCATAACGTGATTTTGAGTATTACCTGCTGTAATAGCACCACCCACTGCATCAACAGTTACATCTGCTGCTGTTGCTGCACCATTAGTGATTTTCACACGATTAACATATTTTTGATCATAACAATAGAAATATATATAACCACCATCAGCACTAAAAATATCGCCAGAAGCAGAGAAGAAATGACATTTTTCTGCATATAACAATGTAAATGTTACATCTTTAGCTACTGTACTACCTTTTTGGAAAATCTTAATTGCTCCAGGAGTAGCAGTTGCAAAATAAGCATTAAATACAATCAAGTTGCCAGCTTCATCGATAGCAATTTGTTGTCCTGCGCCAGAAGCAGCATATTCAGTTATACCTTCAGCTGTAATAGTTTTAATTTTTGAATTACCCGCATCTTGCATATAGATAACACCATCCCAACCTACTGCTTGATAACCATTGCCTGTAGCTGGAATGTTTTCAGAATATTCCCAAACTTTTTCTACTTTGAATTCAGGTTCATTAACGTATGATGTAACGAAATAGGCAGTAACTGCTTTGTCTGCTGTCATTGTGAGAGTGAGAGTTTCGTTAGTAGAGCGGTCGCTCCAAGCGAGGAGTTCGTAACCTGCTTTTGGAGTAGCAGTGAGAGTTACCTCTGTGCCATATTCGTATGTAGCAGTTGTTTTATCTACGCTACCCTTTTCAGGGTCATTTACATTAACTGTAAGAGTATAGAGGTTTTTAGCAAAATTAGCAGTAAGAGTAACATCTTCTGTAGCTTCGAATGTGATAGCTTCGGTAGTAGCATCGTTGCTCCAATTAACGAAGTTATGACCTTCGTTAGCAGTTGCTTTCAATGTAACAGTTTCGCCAGCATAATATGTACCTGCGCCTTCAACAGTACCCATTGTAGCATCGTTAGCTGTAGCGGTAATAGTATAAGCAGCGAGGGCATCGAAATTGGCAGTAACAGTAGTGTTGGCGTTAACTGTGATAGTCAAAGGATTTTCGGTTACAGTTTCTTCGCCTACTGTCCAGCTTGTGAATTTATAACCACGATTAGCAGTAGCTGTAAGAGTAGCTGTTTCACCTTCAAGATATTGACCATTATTTCCTATAACTGAACCTGCAGTTTCATCCACATTAAGAGTCAAAGTATAGAAAGTACCAGCAACTTCTTCTTGCAATTGGAAAGCATAACGAGAAGCCGCAGGGGTAGAAACTATAGCATCTGCAGCATGAGGAAGAGCATAAGCTACAATTTTTTCATTACCATTACCACACGAATATAAGTTACCTGCATAATCAACGGCAAAATCATTCAAATTATTACCAATAGTAGCCATACTAACTTCTGTTTCTTTTGTTAATATAGGTTTTCCATTAGCATCTTTTGAGACTGCATATATAGTCGCTTTTTTACTATTTGCAGTACCAGCATCCACACCAGCAACAATAAGTTTTGTATAGTCATTATTGAAACGGACAGCACCATTTCTTCTGTAATTAACTTTCTCTTTATAATCTTCCACACCTTCAGCATTAAAATGCACAAGAGATGGTTCTGAATCTTTAGCTGTACCTCTATACTGACATATCCAAAAACCACCTTCATTATCATATTCAATATTTGAACCTGTATAACTAACTACGTAGCCTTTTATGTTAAATTCTTTTGTAGGTGCAACATTCCAAGATGTAGCTGTACCTAAATTATATTCATTACATTTGAAACTACCTATACCCGACAACATCAATAATTGAAGATTTTCCCCTTTTCCTCTCACATCAAAACCAACATTAGGACCTCCAATATAAGTCCCATTAGCATTAAGAACTTCATTAATAGTAGAACTACTCCTTGTACCAGATATTACCTCAGTCCATTCATCAAGGTTCGCAGGATTTAACTCCCACAAAACATTACCATTGGTATTCAAAGAAGAAACAAAAATACGACCATCTTCAGAAATACGAACGCGACGCGGAGCATAAGCTGTTTGCCCAACATCATCAGGACGAGTATTTGTAAATGTATTTCCACCATTAAATCCAGGTTTATCACCATTCTTAATAGGTTCAAAAGCTGCATTAAAAGCAAAGATACCTGCACCAAAACCATATCCAAGATAAGGTTTAGCATTATCTGTTGCTACTTTTTGCATTGCATCATTAGTCAAAATACGACCAAAATATGGGCTTTCTGGGTTATTATCAATGTCTATTGAAGAAGGATGATACAAATCATAATTAACAGAATGCTCTGTTGCTGTTGTAACCTCTTTACCAGTAACATCCACACGCCAAGTGAGAGTTGCTAATTTTGGAAGTTCGGTAGTAGGGATTTCGATAGTGTAGGCACCTTTTGTGATGCCTGTGCAAGGAATGGTTTTCACTACCACTTCGCCATTGAGGATTACTACGTTTACCTCTGTTGCATCAGCATTAAGAGAGTAATTTACTGTAAGTGTTGTTTCGTCGGCAGAGAGTTGCGACGACAATGCGTAAGCATAAGGGTTGAGCGCTGCAAACGACACTGCGCACACCATTAAAGCTAAGAATAAAGCGTAAATCTTTTTCATAAGTAATTAGTATTAAGTTAATAAATTGAATTCGTATTCTTTTTAACAATATTTTGAGCAAAGTTAATAATTATTTTTGAAATGGCATAAT
>JAZRJN010000046.1:0-3056 GCA_045645785.1 Candidatus Aphodosoma sp.
ATAAAAAGTTAAAAGTTAAAAGTTAGAAGTTAAAATCCGAATGGCGAATCGTGCCTTGTCTTAAAAAGCGTAAAGAAAAATAGTAATAAATCCGTAAACGAAGATTTTTGGCGAGGTTAAACTGTCCAAAATCAAGGCTTAGCATTCTTGGGCAAATACCATAACCGTGAAGATGCAGTCTGATTGCCCGAGTTTAAATCGAAGTAGGATTTATTGATATTTTTTAGCTTTTTAAGCACCGCACAAGACTTTTGGTTACTTTTGGTCACAAAAGTAACAATTAAATCATGCGAATCAAGAAATAATTTTTCTTACCTTTTTGAACCAACAAATATCTGTCATTCAACAACGCATCCACACCAATCACTTGGTCTGGCGCTGTCAATTTCTCTTTATTCATACTCACACCGCCTGCTTGGATTGTTTTACGTGCCTCGCCTTTTGATGGGAACACCTGTGTCAATTCTGCCAACAATGTCAATGGTTGCACACCAGATTCCAACACCGAGCGTTCTACCTCAAATTGTGGAACTCCCTCAAAAACAGCCAACAATGTATCTTCATCTAATTTACGCAAAGCCTCTGCAGTGGCATTACCAAACAAGATATTCGATGCCTCAACTGCTGCGTTGTAATCTTCTTCCGAGTGCACCATGATTGTAACATCTTTAGCCAAACGTTTTTGCAACAAACGCATGTGTGGAGCCTCACGATGTTCTGCTATCAATGCCTCGCACTCTTCTTTTGTGATATTTGTGAATATTTTGATATATTTCTCAGCATCATTATCTGCTACATTCAACCAGAATTGGTAGAATTTATATGACGATGTATAGCGTTTATCCAACCAGATATTACCACTTTCTGTTTTACCGAATTTACCACCGTCTGCTTTTGTAATCAACGGACAAGTGAGTGCAAATGCATCACCACCACCCATACGACGAATCAATTCAGTACCTGTAGTGATATTACCCCATTGGTCCGAACCACCCATTTGCAACTTACAGTTCTTGTTTTTGTTCAAATAAACATAGTCGTAACCTTGCAACAATTGGTAAGTAAACTCAGTGAACGACATACCTGCGTTAAATTCGCCATTCAAGCGTTTTTTCACCGAGTCTTTCGCCATCATGTAGTTGACAGTAATCAATTTACCCACATTACGCGCAAAATCCAAGAACGTAAACTCTTTCATCCAGTCGTAGTTGTTCACCAATTCAGCCGCATTTTCTGCATCTGAATGGAAATCCAAGAATTTCTCCAATTGCGCTTTAATTGCCTCTTGGTTATGACGCAATGTAGCCTCATCCAACAAGTTACGTTCAGCCGATTTACCCGATGGGTCGCCAATCATACCCGTAGCACCACCCACCAATGCAATAGGTTTGTGGCCACAACGTTGAAAATGGCGTAACATCATCACACCACACAAGTGACCAATATGCAACGAATCTGCCGTAGGGTCAATACCCAAATAAGCAGTTGTCATCTCTTTATTCAATTGTTCCTCAGTGCCAGGCATCATATCCTGCACCATACCTCTCCATGTAAGTTCTTCTACAAAGTTCATTTTATTATTCATTTTTAGACATTATTATTCAAAATATATAACTCGCAAAGTTACTAAAAAATTCTCACATATACAACACCCTCACAAAAATAGCATAAAATTATAATTTCACAAAAAAAAATCGCACCTCAAACCAAGGTGCGACTATACAAAATTTATTTAACGCCTTCACAATCTATTTCCCCTATTACAAACAACTCCCAAATTTTATTTTCTAATCGTTCAAAATATTTTTCATTAAAAACAAGATAAGAATTTTCCTCATACTCACTATAGGATTTTCTAACACTTACTGATTCTTTCTCTGGAACATACCAACTTAAAGACAATGTTGGTTTGTTTTCTCGAAACATATCTTCCGTATAAATACTTCTTCTATACTCCATCTCATTTAAAATGCTATCACGAGTAAGACTATCATATGGTATATGCGAACGATACTCAACATTGCCAAAAGTGTATAAAAGAGAATTATATGATACGGTAGCACTATCAAAACCACCTACATAAAACCAATAATCTGTTTCAGGCGGAAAATGAGCACTTCTTGTATGAAGTGAACAATAACCAGAATAAACAGTATGCCAATAAATAGTATCATTTGTATTTAATTCATACTTAAACACTTCGCTATCCTTAAATAATTCCAATGTAACCTTCTCACCTAATACATTACATAAATACAAATGCTCTATGGTATCAATATTTCTATGTCCTATATCCCCATCACACCCAACAAACAACATTAAACTCAAAATTAACAAATAATAAATCCGTTTCATGACAACCTCCTTATTTTATAAATTTTTAAATACCTCAAAATCCACAAAACAATCTGCTATCAAATCACACCACAGATATAGCACATTTTCTTCAAACAAACAAACGTTTTTCTATCTTTTTACCTATAACAATATTATATTTATTTATCTATAAACAACATACCTCCCAAAACAACAATCATCTCTAATCTCTAATCTCTCATTTATAATTTCTCATTACCCCCTATTCCCTACTCCTTACTCCTTGCTCCTTAACCTCTCCTTACCTACACAGTAAAAATAGTATAAAAAAACAGAGACAGCGATTTTCACAAACCACTGCCCCCCTCATAATAAGTGAGATTGACTATTTTTCTTATTATGTCTGAAGTATCTGAAGTATAGCTTTTTATCTATGTGTTGTTGATATATTTTTATTGGTTTTTACTGCGGTTGATGTTGTACGTGTTGAACTACTTGGTCGTGATGTCGATGACGATGGACGAACTGTTGAACTTGTTGAACGACTACTTGATGTTGACGATGGGCGAACTGTTGTTGTACGTGAGGTTGTAGTTGTTGTTCTTGGTGTTGCTGTTGTTGTACGTGAGGTTGTAGCTGCTGATGATGTAGTAGTTGTTTTACGTGTTGTAGTTGAAGTAGTTGGTCGTGCTGGCAATGTTGTAGATTTGCGAGCTACAGAAGATGTTGATGTCGTTGTG
>JAZRJN010000047.1:0-16232 GCA_045645785.1 Candidatus Aphodosoma sp.
ATGTATCTGTGCTACTTTCACACCTAATCGACGGAGCGAATGATAAAGGTCGCGCACTTTGTCTTTCGACGGGGCAAAGATGATACCCTTATTGAATGAGCAATGAGGAGTTAGAAATGAGGAATTATCAACCCCCTCCCCTCTTCGAGGGACTCCCCCTAAAACAGGGGGAGAATTGTGAGTTACCCCACCAGCGAAGAGTTGCATAACAAGAGGCAATTTTTGTTCCTCGTGGAGAATATAGACTTTTTGTGTGATACCTTCGGCTGGTTTTGACACAGCGATTTTCACTTCAGCTGGATTGTGCAATACTTGACGAGCAAGACGTTCTACTTCAGTAGGGAATGTTGCCGAGAACATGAGGGTTTGTCGCTCTTTTGGCAAATAACTGATAATCTCCATTATATCGTCATAAAAGCCAATATCAAGCATACGGTCTGCCTCATCAAGTATAAGAAAATCGACTTGCGAAAAGTCTATTTTACAATGGCGAAGTAGCGATAAAAGTCTTCCTGGAGTAGCAATCGCAATATCTCCACCTTGCTCCAATGCTCTCTGTTGTTGTGCAAATGCTACCCCATCATTACCACCATAAATAGCAATCCAAGTAGTATCCTGATAGTAAGCAAAACCAGCGAGCAATTGGTCAACTTGTTGAGCCAATTCGCGCGTAGGAACTAAAACAAGAGCATTAACTTTATTTTCGGGCGAACCACCACGACTAAGCAATTCGAGCACAGGTAGTAAATATGCTGCCGTCTTACCCGTACCTGTTTGAGCTGAAGCCAACAAATCATGACCCTCAAGAACAAGCGGTATAGCTCGTTCTTGCACAGGTGTACACTCAACAAAATTCATTATATCGAGCGCATCAAGTAGGTCATCGTTAAGGTCTAATTCGTCGAAAAACATAATTTATAAAATGTCAAAAGTCAATGGTCAATAGACAACAACAGCCGACTATTGCTGCCGACTGTTGACTGTTGACTGTTGACTATTATTAACAGAACAATAATATCAAAAGTTGTGCCGTAAGGACACGGAGGAACATTGTGAGCGGATACACTGTTGCATAACCTACTGCAGGGGCATCGTTACCTGCTGTTGCATTGCTATATGCCAATGCAGGTGGGTCGGTAGTCGAACCAGCCATGAGTCCCATAAGTGTAAAATAGTTGATTTTGCAGAATAAGCGTCCAATTATACCTATTATAAATAACGGCAAGAATGTGATGATAAAGCCATAGCCAATCCATTGGAAACCACCTCTATTTACGATAGTATCAATAAATCCATCGCCTGCGCCAATACCAACACACGCCAAGAAAATAGTAATACCTATCTCGCGAAGCATAAGGTTGGCACTGATGGTGTTATAAGTAATAAGTTTGTATTTATAACCGAAACGAGAAACAAGAATTGCCACGATGAGAGGACCGCCTGCAAGACCAAGTTTCACTGGTTGTGGTATACCTGGGAACATCATAGGTATGCTACCCACAAACACGCCGAGGAATATGCCGAGGAACAATGTAACAAGGTTTGGCTCGTTGAGGCGTTTCATACTATTACCCACGATTTCTTCCACTTTGCGCACATCTTCTTCACTACCAACAACGGTAAGACGGTCACCAAGTTGAAGAATAAGATTTGGACGCGCCACAAGGTCAACACCTGCACGGTTGATGCGCGAGATGTTGATATTATACGAACGACGGAGGTTCAATTCACCAAGACGTTTGCCATTGAGTTCATTTTTAGTAACGATAATACGACGCGAAATAAAGCTCTTATCGAGTTTATACCACTCATCAGGTTTCATCTCAATCACGTTACCTATAATGGTAGAAATCACATCAATATCCGATTCCACTGTGATAACAAACACTTTGTCACCTTCATTCAAAATAGTGTTCGACGATGCCATTTCCATACGTCCATCTGTGTGAAGAACACGACTGATAACCAATTCACGATGAACAAGCAATTTAGCCACTTCCGCCACTGTATGACCAAACACCGCAGGGTTATGCACCTCAAGACTATAAAGTTTCGCTTGATTAGCTGCCGAGTTATCAAGCGCATCAAGTTCGGCTTGCTCTTTCCCGAAGTTCACACGAAAAATATAGCGTATCAATATGATTGCCAAGATAATACCAATAACGCCAAGTGGATAACACACCGCATAACCAAGAGCGATAGAATTATCGGCAATACCGGTCATATCGTTGAACGCAGTTTGCGCAGCACCTAATCCAGGAGTATTAGTTACAGCACCAGAAAGAATACCCACCATAGTTTGCATAGGGAGTCCTGTAACGAAATGTAGAACGATTGTAGTTGCAACGCCGAGCAACACCACCCCAGTAGCGAGCAGGTTGAGCGTAACACCACCCTGTTTGAATGACGAAAAGAAACCTGGCCCAACTTGCATTCCGACTGAGAAAACGAACAAAATAAGACCAAATTCTTTCATAAAATGCATCACTTCATGGTTCATCGTGATACAAAAATGTCCCATAAGGATACCCACAAAAAGCACAAAAGTAATGCCAAGCGAGATACCAAAAATCTTGATTTTACCAAGCAAAATACCGCATACAATACAGATAGAGAGCAACATAACACTATGCCCAATACCAGTACCGAATACTAAATCATGTAGCCAATTCATAAAAGTAGAAACTGAAAATTTTAATATTTACAACATCATAAAAATAAAACTGCAAAGTTACAAAATTATTATGAATTTTTAGATAATAAATTAGGATATTTTCCATAAAAATTATAGGTATAAAGTGTATTATCTTTTAAAGAAAATAGATTAAAATTACTATTTTCATAAAAAATTATTTTGGTAAAAAATCATTGCATAAAATGAAAAAAAATTGTAACTTTGTAAGATAAATTTTCTAACTAAAAAATTATGAAAAAAGCTTTATTCTCACTTGTTATCTCCTTGTTTGTTATCAATGTATTAAATGCACAATCGCGCAATCCAAAGTATGAAGCGTATATTGAAAAATATTCAGAATTTGCTATTCAATGCCAAAATGAACATCATATTCCAGCAAGTATCACATTGGCACAAGGTATATTAGAAAGTGGTGCTGGCGAAAGTTCGTTAGCAAAAGATTGCAATAACCACTTTGGTATCAAATGTGGTAGCGATTGGTATGGTAGATCTACTCGTCGTGATGACGACCGCCCCAATGAGTGCTTCCGTTGTTATAAATCAGTGAAAGAATCATACGACGACCATGCTAAATTTTTGCAACGTCAACGTTATGCTTTCTTATACGACTACAAAATAACAGACTACAAATCATGGGCATACGGACTAAAACAAGCTGGATATGCCACTGACCCTAAATATCCACAAAAACTGATAACCATAATCGAAACATATAAACTCTACGAATTTGATACACAAGGTAGCAAGAAGACTGGTGGAGAAAAGAAAAGAGAAGAAAAAATAAAAGAAGATACAAATCTCGCTGAAGACAAATTATTCGGATACGTGGAAATCGTAAATAACGGTGTCCGCTGTTACAAGCTCATAACTGACGATTCATTTAAAAACATATCAAAAGCTACAGGTATTAGCGTGAAACGTCTGTTGTATTACAATGACTTACCTACTGAAATTGACCTCTATCGCGATGATTATGTATATTTAACCAAGAAACGTGCTACTACTAAAAAGCGTACACCCATACACAAAGTACGTGCAGGCGAAAGCATGCACTCTATCGCACAAGAGTATGGCATCACACTTAAAGCTTTATATAAACTAAACGACTTAGAATATGGTACCCCAGCCAAAGTGGGTATGAAACTCAAATTACACAAATAAAATCTATAATCATTGTCCACAGACAATAAACTATGAAAAAAATCATATCATCAATTATATTATCATTAGTTTGTAGCGCAATTTTTGCATCTACTATACCGACTAATTTACCTGAGTACAAAATAATTATACCAACTCATACAGATAAAGATAGAAGTATTTCCGATTCTGCTAAATTTTATTTTGTTACATGTGCGCCAGGGACAGCAATTTATGAACGATTTGGTCATTCAGGTATCAGAGTATATGATTCAAAAAAAGGTATAGACGAAATATTCCATTGGGGATTGTTTTCATTCGACACACCTAATTTCATAGGTCGTTTTATTGCAGGTAAAACAGATTATATGATGGGGGTATATAGTACAAAATTTTTCATGCCCCAATATATAGAACGTGGTTCATCGGTATATGCTCAGGAATTGGATTTAACTATAGAACAAAAACATGAACTATATGCTAAATTATGGGATAATTATCGCCCTGAAAACAGAAAATATCGCTATAATTTCATATTCGAAAATTGTGCTACCCGACCTTATCAGTTAATTTTAAGTGCGTATGACTATAAAGTTACCCTTCATTCTCAAATACATCAAAACTCTTATCGCAATATTATCAATAAATACGTACCTATTGGTTCTTCGCTCAATACGGGTATAAATTTAATTATAGGTAGTCAAGCTGACAAAAATATTACCACAAAAGAAAGTGTAGCATTCCCAATGTACACTATGGATGTATTGAACCATACGCATTATATCACATGTAATGGCTCTACAAAACCTATTGTTTCAACACAAGAAATGATGTATCATGCTCCCAATAAAGAACTAAAAACTAATAATTTAGTTTTCTATTCTTGGATTATTATACCTTTAGTTTTAGCTTTGCTTTGTATTACTTACACATTCAAGAAAAAACGTTATCTACCATATTTTACCCAACTAATACTATTTATATCTGGATTTATTGGCTTAATAATTAGCTACTTGTGGTTCTTTTCACACCACCCTTTAGTAAATGACAATATGAATATTTTATGGTGTAATCCTTTGAATATTATTCTTGCAATATTACTTTTCATTCGTAAAAAATCAACTATCCGCACTATAAAAATTATATTATCTACATTATCATTATTATTGTGTATTGCTTTCTTAATTATATTAATCACTGATATACAAACTACTACGCCACAAATATTCTCTATTTGGGTATTGATTCTCGTAATAAATTCAACGATTGTATATACTTACAAATCTAAATTTAAAACACTATTAAATAAAAAATGAAATTCAAACAATATATACTAATCACCATTACTTTAATTTATTGTACAGCAATATTTTCGGCTAATCCCATCACTAAAACTCCACCTCGCCTTACGGTGATTATTTCAATCAACGGATTAGATAACTACGAAATCGAAGCTTTCAGTAAAATGCTTGAACCCAATGGTATGCGAAAACTAATAAGTGGTGTTTACAATCCAAACGCCACTTGTTCATATATGGTAACAAGTTCTACAACCGACTATGCCTCAATGATGACAGGCTCTACCCCTCACTATCACGGCATTATTGCCAACAAATTTTATTCGCTTATAGATGACAATATAGTATCATGCATTGAGGATGCTCGCTACGAAGGTATCAACACCAAAAATACGGTATCACCCCGATTATTACAAGCGACCACTCTTGCAGACCAAATTAAACTCAACAATTCGCAATCAAAAGTATACTCAATAGCCCTTACAGCCGAGTCGGCTATCATGTTAGGCGGACACTTGGCAGACGGAGCTATCTGGTTCGACAATGCCAACGCAGGCATCTGTACATCAACATTCTACGACAAAGGATTACCTCGTTGGGCTCAAAAAATAAATCGTGATGGTATTATTCGTACTACTTGTGCAATAGATTGGCAACCTTTATTCTCTTTACCTTCATACCAATATGCACCACAAGGTTCATACCTAAATGGCGAAAAACCTACATTCCTTCGTTTCAACGAGGGAGACGACAACTACGATTTCATGAAAAAGTTTCGCCAATCGCCATTTATCAACGACATAATCAAAGAATTAGCTACTCGTGCCATACGCGACGAACAGCTCGGCACCGATGATGCGACTGACCTACTCTGCATCGAATTCAATGCCCACTCACCATACGACAGTCATACGCTTTGTGCTGAAAATGAAGACTTAATCACTCGCCTCGATCGCAACATCAAATCGCTACTCGACATAATCGAAATATCAGTAGGTTTAGACAATTCACTCATCGTGCTCACCGCACCTCACAACAACCCTAACCACGCTCTTCAAAGCGACCCTCGCCTCTCGTCAGGCACATTCAACTCGCGCCGAGCTATGGCATTGCTCAACTCTTACCTTATGGCTATATATAGTCAAGGTCGCTGGGTGTCTGGCTATTACGACAAAAACATATCGCTTAACAAGTCGCTCATCGAAGATGAAGGCATAAAAATGGTTGAAATACAAAACTATGTAGCACAGTTTATGCTCGAATTTTCAGGCGTTCACACCGCCATACCCGCCTATCAAATACAGACCGCAGCAAGTCTCCCTAACGACATGCCATCACGCATGCGCAATTCTCACTTCAAAAACCGCTCAGGCGACGTAGTTTTCACCCTACTACCTGGCTGGGTCGAATACGATGAAAAGACCGGACGCACACTATATCCTTCAATCACTCAACCATATACACCTATTGCTATTTGGACAAAAAACATCAAACACACCGACAACAACATAATGATTGAAGACCTCTGCGCAACCCTCTGTCGCATACTCCAAATACCCTACCCTAATGCTTGCATAGGCATACCACACCAAATAGAAATTACAGAGTACAGATAACAAATTAAAGATTAATTATCAAATCTCAATTTTCAATTCTCAATTCAATATGAAATTCCTTCAACAAATAGCAAAAATATACGCAGAGAAGTTGACTCCTACGTCTCAACTTCTCTTTGTTTTTCCTAACCGTCGTGCTGGACTATTTTTTCGCAAAGAGCTACTCGCATTAGTCAAAAAGCCTGTATTTGCTCCCGACATCACCGACATCAACTCTCTTGCTGCTACCATTTCGCCCCTACAAAAAGCTAACGACATCGAATTGCTATTTACCCTCTACGAATCATACATGCACATACGCTCACAGCACACCGAAGAGATAGAATCCATTGACGCATTAGTACCTTTTGGCACAACCCTACTCGGCGATTTCAACGAAATCGACAAATATCTCATCGACACTAAACTACTTTTCAGCAATATTGCCGACCTCAAAAACCTCAACGATCAATCACAATTCCTTTCAGAAGAACAAATCGCAGCCCTAAACTCATTTTGGGGCAAAGTACAAAACGAACGCAACGAAAACCTCTCTTTCAACCGCCAATTCATATCTCTTTGGGACGACCTCCACGACATATATACCCACTTCACCCAATCTCTCATCGCCAAAGGTATTGGTTACGACGGACTTATATATCGCACCGCAATCGAAAACCTTTCAACTTTCAACTTTCAACTTTCAACTTTCAAATCTATCGTTTTCATCGGCTTCAACTCACTAACTACCAGCGAATACCGCATATTCAAGTATTTCCAACAATTAGGCATAGCCGATTTCTATTTCGACTATCCCACTTGCTACACTTCGCCATCACCATTTGCCTCTACTGTCGGCAAATACTATGAACGCAACCTCCGCGAATTCCCTTCTCGCTACCCATACACTCAACCATCTGAACCACACATACCTAACATCACACTACACAGCACACCATCCGCTACCAACCAAATAAACGTAGCCTGCTCACTCCTAACTCCTAACTCCTCACTCCTAACTCCTCACTCTACCGCCATTCTCCTCACCGATGAGTCGTTGATGCCATCACTCATACAACAACTACCTGCCAACATCGAAAAAATCAATATTACAATGGGTTATCCTCTTTCGATAACACCTATCGCTACACTTATAAATCACATACTCACCCTACAAACCGAACTTACCAACAATCGTGAAGGTATTGCACAATTCTATTACAAACCACTACTTAGCATCCTATCTCACAGCAATATACAAAGTATCTACCCAATATCTTCAGCCAAAATAATTGACCAAATAACTCGCGCAAACTACATCCGTATCACAGCCCAAGAACTACACAATATAATCGCTAACCTCAACACCGACGATGAAGAAAAACAATTCTTCACCACACTCTTCACGCCCCACACCACAACCTCAGAACTCTTAGAATACCTAAGCGACATAATTACTCAACTTTCAACTTTCAACTTTCAACTTTCAACTGAAAAAGAGTTTCTCTACCAATACAATCAACAACTCAACCAATTAAAAAACATCCTTGCTCCTAAAACCTCACTTCTAACTCCTAACTTGCTACGCTTGCTCATCATGCGCCTAACCTCTTCGCTCAAAGTGCAATTCAAAGGCGAACCAATCGAAGGCATGCAAATAATGGGACTACTCGAAAGTCGTCTACTCGATTTCGAAAATATCATACTCATCGGCTTCAACGACCAAAAAGTACCTGGCAACAAATCCGTTAACTCAATAATACCTTACAACTTACGCTGTGCTTACAACCTCCCAACTCACGAAGTCAGCGACGCAATTCAAGCCTACAATTTCTATCGCACGCTCTATCACACTAAAAACCTACACCTCATCTACGACTCACGCAACGAAGGAGCGCAAAACGAAATATCACGTTATTTCTATCAATTACAATACCTCCTCCGCGCTCCAATGCAACAATACAACTATCAATTACAAATCCAAAATACAAACAACGAAACACCAGACAATCAAGAAATAACAATCCACAAAACACCCGAAATCATCAACAAACTCAATACATACAGAAGTCAACAGTCAACAGTCAACGGTCAACAGATATTAAATCCAGATAACAACTATAGACTGTCGACCATTGACAGTAGACAAGATAACTCCTCACTCTCTGCAAGTAGATTAAAAGACTACATTGCCTGCCCTTTACGCTTCTATTTCAGTACCATAGCAAATATCAAATCGCCTAACGAAATCAAAGAAACTAGCGAATCAAGCCTTCTCGGTCGCATCTACCACAAGGCTATGGAACTATATTACAATCAACACACTACACCACAATCGCTCAATCCAAAACAAATCGAAATACTTGTCCACAACGCATTCATCGAAGAGAGCAAATCATCAGGCAGACAAGTACAAATCATAGGTTTCAACTCACTAATATTCAACCTCGTACTCCAATTCATCACCGACACTATCCGCTTCGACATCGCACGCCACAAACAAGACCAATTCTCTAACGTACAATCCGAAGTCGAAATAAACCAACCAATCAACCAAATCAACTTCAAAGGCTACATCGACCGTATCGACAAAACAGGCGATACAATCAACATCATCGACTACAAAACCACCACATCAAAGACCAAACAAACAATCAACATTCTCGACCTATTCACATCACACGAAAGTGCTTACCACGAATTATTCCAAATAATTCTCTATTGCCATATCTACAATTCTTCATTCCTAATTCCTTATTCCTCATTAAAAATCCGCCCTCTACTCTACAAAACCTACGAACTATCCAAATCCGACACACAACTACACAACATTAAGCTCCAAGTGCCTAACCAACTCATCGATCCAAACAATCTACCTCCACTCGACACTCCACTTGAAGCCATCAGCACCGACAAAAACAGCTGTACTTTAATCGAAATCACTGAATACAGCCTCATTGCCACCCCATTCGAATGGCTATTAACCCGAATGCTCAACGACATTTATAATCCTAACATACCATTCGCCCCAACCGAAAACTCCACCGAAGAAAAAGCCTGCAAATTCTGCCCATACACAACAATATGCAAAAAATAATAAAAAAAAGAGATGTAGTGACATGTCACTACATCTCTTTTTCTATTATTTGTAATCTGCTAATTCATTTACTCCCAAAAATTCCAACTCAAACCAAACTGGAACGTACCTGGATTAATAGGATAATTTGGCATTGAAAGATAGTTAGTTCCACCGAATAAACCTTTATTCAAATGATAGTATTGTACAAAGAATCGCACTGTTTTAAGATGGAAATTGGCATAGACATTCATTTCAGGATAGTTACCTATCAACAAATCTTTCTGCAAATAGAATTGTCCTAATGGAGGCATATAGGCATTGCCATAATAAGCCGTATGATAACGCACCGAAGCACCCAACTGCACTGTCAATACCTTAAAGAACTTATCCTTATAATAAAAATTGCCATACAACGCCACATCAGGCAAAGGCAAAATATCACTATTACCAGTCAATTGATAAACAGCTTGCACATCCAAATGGAATCGCCATGCACGCAACTTAGCCAATACATCTACAGCCAATACCTGCACATTACCATCATGTTGATCAGGCAAACATTTCTCATTCAAATACACATAGTTAGTAATATTTTGGAATTGCACACCAATCGAAATATCACGTTTAGGCAACTCTATACGCCCCTTAATATCCAATGCCAACGTATTCGAAAAATTTAAATCACTCCATTTGAAATGGTTACTCTCATAATAACGATATTGATGATATGCCGAATAATTCCTAAAACTAGCCGCTGCTATAATAGCCAATGGCTCACGTCCAATATTAAAATCAAAATCAAAACATCCATCAAGATCAAACTCTCCAATATGTGGTCCAACAAGATAAATTCTACCATCTATATCATACTTCACCCACTTACCTTCTCGCTTAAATAAATTTGCACCAAATATCAAATTATGAGAATACGAATTATCAAATCGCACAGTATCTTCCCTATTCTTTATTCCCATACCGTAATGACGCACATCATACTTCACATACGCCGAAAGACCAAAACGCATCAAACGATTAAACTTCTCTTCCAAAGTAACAGCAAACGTATTAGCTATTGACCAATATGCTGTTGAATCCTTAGTATATGAATTTGAAAAATAATTATTTTCATAAAATCCCGTAGACACACTCTCCTCTACATACTTACGCACAACATCCTCAGCATGAAACGTATGAGTAAAAGTCATTATCGGCACAAACTCAACATAAGTAGAATCAATCCCCAATGAATCATTTTTTATATATCGCTCTACATCTTTACCTAATTTATATCTGTGATTGAAAAAATAATTAAAATTTCGATAAGCCGACTGAGCATTAGAAAAATTAACCGGAATATTACGTGCCTGAATAGAATATTGAGGATTTAACACATAATCATTATCCGCAATACCACCATTTTCAAGATTCTTAAACGAATTAAACATCACCGACGATACAATCTCATACTGCTTACCCGTATAAGTAGTCCAAAATCCACCATTCAACATATTTGAAGACTGATTCTGATACTGGCCACGACCATATATCAAATTACACAACCCACCAACATTCACATACTTATTAGCATTCAACGTAAGCATTATCTTAAAATAATCCTCCTCATTTTGCAACGGAAAAGCCGAGCGATACACCATTTGTGAAAAAGGTTGCTTAGTATCATAATAACGCACATCCGATGGCTTTATCAAATAAGGCGCATACGCACGCTCAAACATATCCTCACGCGAACTAACCTTTCGGTCAAAATACACCTTCGATTCCAACGGTGAACCCAAATTACCATTCCACGAATTAGCAATACTATAATTATTTATAGGTTGATTATCTTGATAACTCGTAATCAAAGAATCAATCACTACTGTATCAGCCAAACCATATATATCATCTACCGTCCAAGTCTTAATATCTCGTTTCATAGTATCTTTTTTCTCTGCATGTATAGGTAAACCACGAAATTGACCAAAAGCCAATCCCGCAACCACAACAAACGAAAATATTAAAAACAATCTACGAAACATAACAATACTTTTAACTAGGAAATAAAATATATGATTAAATTGCAAAGTTACAAAAAAACACTGATATAATCAATAGCTATAAATATATAATCTAGAGTTATAAAAAAAAAAAACTCATTGTTTTTGTAATAAAAAATCAAATCGGAGACCTCCGTTAGTACGATTAGATACAGTGATTGTTCCGCCATGGAATTGTACTGCATGTTTCACAATGGCAAGCCCGAGTCCAGTTCCCCCCAATTGGCGTGAACGTCCTTTATCGACACGATAGAAGCGTTCGAATAGTCGAGTTAATTGTTTCTCTTCTACCCCACATCCATCGTCTTCGAATCGGATTTTACATTCAGTTTCTGTATTTTCGAGGAGCGTGATGTAGATATTTTTTCCTTTCGAATAGGCAATGGCATTTTCAGTAAGATTTTGGAATATTGAGCCTATCAACGATATATTGCCTTCAATTATTACTTGCTCGTTGAAATTGTTGTGCAACGCTAATCTCTCTTCTTCGGGCATTATTAGCATTTCACTCTCTAACTCCTCTATTATAGTGTTAATCAACACCTTTTCCTTTCCTATTAGCGAACTACCATCTTCTATACGGGTTATAAGAGATACGTCCGCTAATAGTTTGCGTAATCGTTCATTATTAGTATAGCATCGCTCGATGAGTTCTTGTCGTTTTTCTTCACTTAGATTTATGCCAGACAACAGAGTTTCGAGGCATACTTGTATGGATGCAATAGGTGTTTTTAGTTCATGATTTATGTTGTTAGTGAGTTGTCTTTTTAGTCGATTTTTTTCTTGTTCCGCCTCATAGAAATTTATTCGCTCGATTGATTTACCTAAACGTTGTGTAATAAAATAGGCTATCACGCTAACTATTAAACTAATAGAAATCATTATAGACAAGAAGCTCCATTCGGCTCGCAATAGTTCGCGTAACGAAGAAGAATAAGGTATTGCGGTACGGACGATGATATCACGACCTCGTGTAGCTGAATAGAAATATTTTTGACCATCACTAACAGATTGCCGGCTGATGTGATAGCCATAACCATTTTTTAATGCATTAGCGATCTCGGGACGCATAATGTGATTGTCGAGCGAATCGAGAGACAACTTGTTGTCATAGACCACAATACCATCAATAGTGATTATTGACACACGCAAATTATCAAATGGTTCAGTTGTAATGAAATTATTGTCACCAAGAGATAAATTATTCTCTATTGTTGATAATAAATAGTTGTTGTATAATTGTAGTTGAGCATTCAAAGACTCAGATTTATATTGCTTTTCACGCAAATACTGAAAGCCTATGAAGCAGAGAATGATAGTCCACAAAAATATAAGCAATATGAAAAATAATTGCTTGTGATATGATAATTTAGTCGCTGAAGCCATAACCAAAACCTGAACGAGTTACAATATATGAGCCATAAGAGCCTATTTTTTGACGAAGGCGAGTGATGTTGACATCGATAGTGCGGTCGAGGACGACAACTTCGTCGCTCCATACCCTACTGAGAAGTTGTTCGCGTGAACAGATTTTGCCTCTATGAGAAATTAGGTATGCCAACAATTCAAACTCTTTTTTAGTGAGTTTTACCTCTTTATCATCAACAATACAACGCTTGAATTCCAAATCAAGAATCAATCCATCTACTCTGAGTTCATTATTTTTTTCCTTCTTTACTGTATTTAGTGTAGTCTTGTGGTTATAGGTGCGCCGTAAGACACTCTTAACTCGTGCTATCACGTTACGAATGGTATAAGGCTTCATTATGTAATCATCGGCTCCAAGATTAAGTCCCATGACCATATCGTCTTCTGTGTCGCGAGCGGTACAGAATATTATAGGAATATTCTCAGTAGTAACATCAGCTTTTAGCATTTTAGCCATTTTGATACCACTGATTTCTCCCATCATAATATCGAGAACAATAAGCGAATACGATGTTAGATTATAAGTCAAAGCCTGTTCGGCACTAAAAGCTGTATCAACATCATAACCTTCGTTTTCGAGATTGATTTTCAAGACCTCGCAGAGAGTCTCTTCGTCGTCAACTATCAATATACGTTCTGTTGCCATATTATACATAATTTGTAATGCAAAATTAAAAAAAAAACTTGAATGTTGGTTTATGAGAAAAAAGATTTAACAAAAATGTAACATTTTTAGAAAATACTCTTAATATACGTTTAATTATTTTGTAACATTTATGAAACAATATAGCTCTACCTTTGCACTCGAAAAGAAAAAACAATTATTAATCTTTTAAATTCTATGAAAATGAAAAAGAGAAAACTTATTTTAGTTGTGTTGTCAATGGTAATGACCACACTGATTTGGGCGAATGACACAACAAAGACAACTGTGTCGAAAGTTAAGGACGTAGAGCCAAAAGGAAAGGCGATTGTTTCGGTATTTGCTAATTACAACATGACGATGCAGAATGGCGTATCGAAATGCGGGTTTCAGTTGGATAGAACGTATTTGGGATATCAGTATTCGTTGGGAAAAGGTTTGGAATTGAAAGCAGTAATGGATATTGGAAAACCAAGTGAGGTGGATGACTATCACTATGTGGCTTATATCAAGAATGCGCAGGTGAGTTGGAAACATAAAAGATTGACATTGGCAGGAGGTATGATTTCGACCACGCAATTCAATATGCAAGAGAAGTTTTGGGGCTATCGCTATATTTATAAGTCGTTTCAGGACCAATATAAATTTGGTAGTAGCGCAGATTTGGGTTTGATGGTGGCATATAAATTTGCTGATTGGGTGTCGGCAGATGTGATTATAACCAACGGCGAGGGGTATAAGAAAGTGCAAGGCGATTTGGGATTTCAGTATGGATTGGGATTGACATTTATGCCAGTTGAAGGATTGTCGGTTAGACTATATGGAGGGTTGAATGATGCTACGGCAGAAGGTAAATCGGATGTGTATAACTATGCAGCATTTGTGGGGTATAAGAATAAGAGGTTTTCGTTGGGCGGAGAGTTTGCTATGATGCAGAATTCGGGCAACGTAGAGCATAGAAATCAGTTAGGATGCTCGGTGTATGGCTCAGTTAAAGCGCATAAAATAGTAGATGTATATGCCCGTTGGGATATGCTGACATCGAATAATGATTGGAATGTAGCAAAAGATGAAATGGCAGTGATAACAGGTGCACAGGTGAAATTGGGTAAGTATGTGAAAGTGGCACCAAACTTTAGGATGACTATACCAAAGGAAGGAGAGAATAAGTATATGGCATACGTAAGTTGTTATTTGGGACTTTAATCAATGCATAATGCAGAATTCACAATTAAATAACATAGAAAAAATTAAATATAAATTATTAATTTAAAATTTTTTAATGAATTATGAAAAAGATTTTGTTGTCAATGATGACATTAGTTGTAGCTATTGTTATAGCATCGTGTGGTGGTAATTCTAAGAATGGTGATCGTGAGGCACAGGAGTTGTCAGGTGCGGGGGCGACATTTCCACTACCGTTTTATAATGTAGTATTTGAGAAATTTGCCGAAGTGAATGGTGATGTAGTTGCATACGGAGGTATTGGTTCGGGCGGTGGAGTGCGTAACTTGCGAGATAAGATAGTAGATTTTGCGGGTAGCGATGCATTTTTATCGGAGAAAGAGATCAGTGAGATGGCAGAAGTGGTGCATGTGCCTACGTGTATGGGAGCAGTAGTATTGGCATATAATATTGACGAAGTGGAAGATTTGAAACTTTCGGGTGAGGTGATAGCTCAGATTTTTGCAGGCGAAATTACGATGTGGAATGATGAGCGCTTGGTAGCATTGAATCCTGGAGTTGAATTGCCTGCAGAGATGATTATGCCAGTGTTTCGCTCAGACGGTTCGGGAACAACATTCGTATTCACAGATTATTTGACAAAAGCGAGCGAGATGTGGGCAGAGAAATATGGTAGAGGTAAGTCGGTGGATTTTGCTGTAGGTCAGGCAGCAAAAGGTAATCCGGGAGTAGCAGGCGTGATTAAACAGACAAAGAATTCGATTGGATATGTTGGTTCGGAGTATGCCTTTGCACAGAAGATAGCCTACGCAACGATAGAAAATCAGAAAGGCGAATTTGTAAAACCAACGTCGGAAAGTATTTCGGCAGCAGCATCGGGAGAGATACCAGCAGATACACGTTGTTCGATTACAAATTCGGATGCCATAGGGGCTTATCCAATTGCAACATTCACGTGGATGGTTATTTATAAAGAGCAAAACTATTCAGGAAGAGGTAAAGAGCAAGCAGAGGCAACACTCGATTTGTTGAAATATGTGCTTTCGGATGAGGTGCAAGCATTGGCGACAGAGGTGCATTATGCTCCACTGCCAGAGAAGGCGAAAGAGTTG
>JAZRJN010000048.1:0-9568 GCA_045645785.1 Candidatus Aphodosoma sp.
AATGAGCGCATAAGATTAACTAACTGTTCAGGTGTGAGCAAGCTCATGAGATATGCAGTAATCCAGTTGTTTGAGTTTTGTAGTCCCCAACGGAGTGTTACGGTTTCGCCAAGTTGTTTTTGTGAATCATTACGAGGTGTAAATTCACGCCCAAGTTTATCATATAGTGTGATAGGTTGGTTTGTCGTAGTGTCGCAAGGCCAATAGCCTTCGCTCATTGCAAGAGAATATAGGTATGGTTTGATTGTAGAGCCTACTTGACGGCGTCCTTGTGTTACCATATCGTATTGGAAATAAGTGAAATCAGGTCCGCCTATATATGCTTTTACATACCCTGTAATTGGATCCATTGACATCATTCCGCAACGTGCAAATGCTTTGTGATAGCGAATTGAATCCATTGGAGTCATCACTGTATCAATCTGTCCTTGATATGAGAAAACAGTCATTTCGGTAGGCGTATTGAACGACTCTTTTATTTCAGCTTCAGTTTTTTTCTCTTTTCTGAGATTGCGATATCGGTCGCATTGACGCATTGCTTGATTCATTGCGCGGTCGACATCTTCTTGCGAGGTGTTATTAGCAAATGGAGGGTTTTTCTTGTACTTTAACGTTTTCATAAACTTAGCCTGCATATCAGTAAAATGTTCTTCTACTGCTTTTTCGGCATAACGTTGCATACGAGCATCAATTGTTGTATATATTTTTAGACCATCGTGATAAATGTCATATTTAGATCCATCAGCCTTTGGATTTTTCTCTATCCAACCATACAATGGATTGTTTTCCCATTCGAGTGAATCGAGATAGTATTGTCCGTAAGGTTTGAGTTGCCAAGAAGCGTAGTTTTTGCGTTTAGGTTCTTTTGCTTGTAGAGTTTTACGTAGATATTCACGGAAATATGGGGCAATGCCTAATTTATGGTCAACACGGTGATAATCAAGTTCGATAGGGAGTTGGCGTAATGAGTCACATTCCTCTTGTGTAATATGTTTTGCCTTCAACATTTGTCCAAGCACTACGTTGCGACGTTCTTGACATTTAGGACGACGACGCGCTGATGCAGGATTATATAATGATGGATTTTTACACATACCTACAAGTGTTGCTGCTTGCTCAATGTTGAGTTCTGCTGGTTCGACACCGAAATATACACGTGAGGCAGTCTCTATACCTACAGCATTGTTGAGGAAGTCGAATTTATTGAGATACATCGTAATAATCTCTTCTTTTGTATATAATTTCTCAAGATTGATTGCGATTACCCATTCAATAGGTTTTTGTAATGCACGTTCGAAGATATTTGATGCTGTTGGTGAATAAAGTTGCTTTGCTAATTGTTGAGTGATAGTAGAACCTCCACCTGCACCTGATTGTTGAAGGACAACACGTTTAATGAGCACACGTAATAGTGCCTCGCCGTCAATGCCTGAATGTGAATGGAAGCGAGCATCTTCAGTGGCAATGAGTGCATTGATTACGTTTGGCGAAATTTCATCGTACGTTGTGAAAATGCGATTGTCTTTGGCGGTGAAAAATGTACCTATACGCTCGCCATCGGAAGAAATAATTTCTGATGCATATTTGTTTTTAGGATTTTGCAACTCTTCGAGTGGAGGTAAATAACCAATTGCACCGTTGGCAATTAGTACGAATATAAGTACAATTGATAATATTCCTACTGCAAATAGTCCCCAAAAGGCAAAAATGAAATTTCGTTTTTGTTTTGCTGTTAATGGAGATGTGTTTTTTGTATTTTTCTTTTTAGCAACCATATATTATTTGTTTTTTAGACAGAGGACATAAGGAGATATTTTATATCTTTTTGAATTTTGTCATAAGTGGCATTAAGAGCAATATGGATATAACACCAATTAGTGAGCCTGCTAACGTGTCTTCGAGGAAGTGTTGTGATAGATAGATTCTTGAATATCCGCAAAATACTGCAACAAGTAGGCATAATATTTTTTGCCACCATTTAGGACAAAATAGTGCTACTGCAAAGCAAAATGCAAAAGCAGCAGATGTATGTCCCGAAGGGAATGAGAGTGTGGAATGTAAATCAACCCCTTCTACCATAGGGAAATCGATACCCAATTCGGACAAGATGACAGATGGTCGTGGCGCACGAATGATACGTTTGAGAGGTGTCGTGATGAGAGTTGCAACCAACTGACCTGCAAGTATTATCGTGGCAATTCTCCATTTTTTTAATAGCAATAGAATTCCGCCAACGGCACATGGCACCCATCCTCCAATTTGAGTAAAATATTTGAAGAATATGTCAAGTGCTGGAGTGTGAAAACTATTTAGGACTATGTGCATTCCTACTTTATCTGTAATAGACCATAGGATTAGTCCCACAATCCATATAATGGTGAAAGGGATTAGAAAATATTTAAAATTATTATTCTTCATTCCTAATTTTATTGTATGTATCAAGTAGCTTGTGTGCTGCGGCAAATGATGTTATCTCGTTGTTGTTTACCATGTTTTCGTATTGTTTCAACAAATTTTCGATTGTAGGATTATTGTAGAAACTAGTGCGGAGGTATTCGTCTATAGTTTCGTACATCCAATATTTGCTTTGTTGATTACGGCGATAGTCGAAATAACCATTTTTGTTGGTAAATGCCACATAGTCAGTAACCATTTTCCATACTTCAGGTATGTTGATATGCTCGAATGCGGAACATGTAGTTACTTGTGGTGCCCATCCTGATTCGGGCATAGGGAATAGGTGAAGGGCATTTTGGAATTGGCGTTTAGCTAGTTGTGCTTTCTCGATGTTGTTGCCATCGCATTTGTTGATGGTGATACCATCTGCCATTTCCATGATACCGCGTTTGATGCCTTGAAGTTCATCTCCTGTACCTGCAAGTTGGATTAGAAGGAAGAAATCGACCATCGAGTGCATAGCAGTTTCTGATTGTCCAACACCCACTGTTTCAACGAAAATAGTGTCGAAACCAGCTGCTTCGCAAAGGATGATGCTTTCGCGAGTTTTACGTGCCACACCACCTAGTGAACCAGCAGAAGGAGAAGGGCGAATGAAGGCATTTTCGGCAATGGACAACTCTTCCATACGTGTTTTATCGCCAAGAATAGAACCTTTTGAACGCTCAGAACTTGGGTCGATAGCCAACACGGCGAGTTTGTGATTTTGCTCTTTACAAAGGTATGTGCCGAGTGCTTCAATGAATGTTGATTTACCTGCACCTGGTACACCTGTGATGCCAAGACGAATTGATTTGCCTGCATAAGGGAGACATTTTTCGATAACTTCTTGAGCAATAGTGTGATGTTCAGGTAAAAGACTTTCGACCAATGTTACAGCTTGACTAAGTATTGAACGATTACCTGCAAGAATACCTTCAATATAATCATTAACAGACAATTGACGACGTTTTACTCGACGAGTTAAATATGGATTCACCATAGGAGGTTGTTCTACACCTTGATTCACTGTCAAACCTTTGTATTCTTCGCTATTTTCGATGTGTGACATATTTTTTCGATGTTAGATGTTAGACATGGGGTATTAGATATGAATGTAGTATATTAGAAAAAAGGTCGGACTTGTGCGACATGCCCGACCTCAAGTGTCTTTTTTATTGTAATTTGTTATTGTACTGTAGGAACAGCTGTGTTTTCTTCAGCAACAGGAGCAACTTGTTTAGGAGTAACTTTACCTTTTATGAACAATACTTGTGTAAAATCTTCAGTACCATTGCTAAGTGTTACAGTAACAGATTTGTGGAATGCGCCTGGACGACCTGATGCGTTGTAAGTTACTGTGATTTGTGCTTCTGCACCTGGAGCGATAGGTTCGCGACTCCATGATGGAGTAGTACAACCGCAAGATGCACGTACATTTTTGATTGTTAATGGACCTTCTGTTACGTTTTTGAATGTAAATACGTGACTTACACGACCATCTTCTTCTTTGATTGTTCCAAAATCATAAGTTTTTTCAGCGATTTCAACAATTTGTTTTTGTACTTGTGTTTCTGTTTGCGCTGAAACTGTAAGTGCCATAATAAAGGCTACTGCAAATAATAAAATCTTTTTCATTTTTATTTGATTTTTTATATTAATTGATATATTGTTTTAATTGAGGTACAAAGTTACAAAAAAAAAATAATATGTTGATACTATAAATCCGAGTATTTTTGTTTTTTGTTTATATAGACTTGCCAAATGAGCCAAAGGTTTAATAGTCCTGAAGGTTTTTTATGTTTTGTAAGTGCAAGATTTCTTTCTCTATCGGATTTAAAGTTTTTACGTATTTTGATAAATTCGATTTGCGCTTCAATTACAGCCCATGCGTTTTTAGGTTTTCGTTGCAACAACATTTGCAATGCAGCTAACCAATCAAGTAATAATCTAAATATATATGTCCACCAATAGCGGTCGGATGAGAGATTTTTGTATAGTAATAGAGCATTGTTACGGAAATTAAGTTTAGTCTTAAAAGGCGATTCATAGCCAAGAGAGCCTCCGCCTACATGATAAACTATTGATTCTGGTACACATACAATAGATGTACCTCTCGCTTTCAATCTCCAGCATAGGTCAATTTCCTCTTGATGAGCAAAGAATCGTCCGTCTAATCCGCCTGCATCCCAATATGCTTTAGAGCGGATAAATAGGCAAGCTCCTGTTGCCCAAAATATTTCCTCGATTGTATCGTATTGATTGTTATCCGTTTCTACGTTATTCATTATGCGTCCACGACAAAGAGGGTAGCCGTATATATCTATAAACCCACCAGCTGCGCCTGCATATTCAAATTTTTCAGGTTCATACACCGAACGTATTTTAGGTTGACATGCCACACAAGTAGGGTTATTTTCCATATAATTGTATAATGGTAATAACCAATTTTCTGGCGTACGAACATCCGAATTTAGTAATACATAATATTCATTATCAACTAATTTTAATGCTTGATTATATCCTTCAGCAAATCCATAGTTCTTATCAAAAGTAATGAGTCGTAACGTGGGATATTCTTTTTTTAACCATTCTACAGAACCATCAGTAGAACCATTATCAGCTATAATAATTTCCGCATTTCCTGAATTAGCAATTACAGTAGGCAAGTATTGTTGCATCAACTTTTGTCCATTATAATTTAGTATAACAACGGAAAGTTTATTTAATGCATAATTCATAATTCTCAATTCTTTTATGTTTCCACCTTTTATGTGACCAAAGCCAATATTCTGGTTTTTCTTTAATATCTCTTTCTAATTTAGCAAAATAAGCCTTTAACAACTCTTCTTCGCTCATTGATTTTGGGTTTTCGGTTATTAGTTCGAAATGAGCAATATAATGTCCTTTACGGATAGGGGTTATCTTTAAATATAAAACCGCAGTATTAAATTTTCGAGCTATGGTAGCCCAACCCGATTGCACCGCAGTATCTTGATTTAGAAATTCAATCCAATAATGTACATTTTGTCTCCTCGTGTTTTGGTCGGCAATGTAAGCAATTATATTTGGCTTTTCTTTTTTATTTAAATCAATCAATCCCCTTAATGCCTGTTTCATATCAATACAATGCACACCAAAGCGACTTCGTATCTTTAAAAACAAATTATTAAAAAAACTATTTTTTATTCGTTTATAAAGTGTACCGACAATAAATTTGTCGCTCCAAAGTGGCACAGATGCCATCCAATCCCAATTGCCATAATGACCTATTACGGCAGTCATATTGCGTCCCTGTGTAGCAAAATGCTCAATAAGTTCAATATTATCAAATACAAATTTACGTTTAATTTTATCGGGTGACATAAAAATAAACTGCAAACTTTCAAGGTTTTGACGCACAAAATGACGATAAAAGTTATTAACAATCAAAGCACGCTCTTCCTCACTCTTTTCAGGAAAAGAACGTGCTATGTTTTCAGTAACAACCTTCAGTCTATATCTTACAATATATCTGAGTATGAAATAGAGCATTTATTCCTCTTCAGTATATATTCCAATTGTTTTGCCGTATTCAAACTCACTATCAAGGATAGCCTCAAGAGTATATTCGTCCATTTCAACAATTTGTTCTTTGCGAATAGTTGCAAGAATAAAATTGAACATATCCTCTTCTGCGATAGTTGCTTCCTCGACAGTATCTTCTTCAATCAAATCATTTTCAGCATAATACTCACAAATCAAATCAAGCACATACTGAATATCGTCATCCGATACTTTATCTTTTAATTCTTCAGGCAAATGATTGAGGATAAATTTGATACATTCAGTATCATCTACTTCGATAAAATCTTTTTCTTCACTCATAATAGAACAATTTTTAATAATATTTTTACAATTACAAAGGTAATAGTTTTTTTTTAATTGACAAGTTTTTTTTATGAAAATTGTATTAAAAAATGGTTTTTGAAAAACGTTTAAAATATCTTTGTAAATTGGAAAATATTTTGTAACTTTGTAATTCTATGTGAAGTGTTATGACTTTTATTTTTAATCACTAATTTTGTGTTATTAGTTATTAATGCGTAATTTGTTGAATTTTATATTATTAACCTTGCTTTTGACTTCTTGTGGAGAGTATGTTAGATTGCAAAAATCAACAGATCCAGAAAAGAAATTTCAAGCAGGGAAGAACTATTTTCAAGAAAAAAAGTACGTTAAAAGTACAACGATGTTCGAGGAGATAGTTCCATATTATCGTGGTACACCTCAAGCTGAAGAGGTTCTTTTTTTGCTTGCTGAATCTTATATGGGGCAAAAAGACTATTATTCAGCATCGGAATATTTTCAAGCATATTTGCGCAATTTTCCACGTGGTACTTATGCCCAAGAGGCTCGATATAAGGTTGCTTATTGTTGTTATTTAGATTCTCCAGATGCCAGATTGGATCAGCAGGCTACATACGATGCAATCAATGCTTTAAGTGAATTTATTAGTTTATATCCTGAGAGTGATAAGGTTGCTGATTGTCGTAAATATCTTTTTGAGATGGAAGATAAATTAGCTTACAAAGAGTTGTTGAGTTCGAAATTATATTATAATCTTGGACTTTATGGTGGAAATAATTATCGTGCGTGTATCGTTACGGCTGAAAATGCTCTTAAAGATTTTCCTGAAACTCAATATCGTGATGATTTGCTATTTATAATATTAAAATCCAAATCAAAAGAAGCATCGTTGTCGGTGCAAGAAAAGAAAAAAGAGCGATATAGTGAAGTGATTGATGAATATTATCGTTATGCTAATGCTTTTCCTGATGGAAAACACATCAAAGAAGCAAATCGCATATTAAGAGAAGCAAAAAATATAGTAAAATAATAATAAAGTTGAAAGTTGAAAGTTGAGAGTTGAAAGTTGCCATTCGGTATGGTTATTAGAATGTGATTTTCAATGTAAATTTCAAATTTCAAATTTCAAATTTCAAATTGTAAATTTATGGCAAAAAAAATTACAGCTCCAAACAACACAATCACACGTGACATGAATGCATTGTGCGAACCTGTTGGTAATGTTTATGAAACAGTGCGTATTATTGCTAAACGTGCTAATCAAATTAGTTCTGAAGTTAAACACGAACTTGACAAAAAATTAGCTGACTTTGCTTCATCAGCTGACAATCTTGAAGAAGTATTTGAAAACCGTGAGCAAATCGAAATTTCTCGTTACTACGAACAACTTCCAAAACCAACTCTTCGTGCTGCTAAAGAATTTGAAGATGGTGAAGTTTATTGGCGCAATCCAACAAGTACTACAATGTAATTCAGAGTACTGATATTATAGTGTACAAATAGTAAATAATAACCGAATGCTCTGGACCTCCAGATATATTTCGGTTATTTTTTTGTTATTGGTTAGTTAATTACTAATTACTCTTTACTAATTATTCATGAAACGCCTCCTTCTCCTCATATTCTTAATTCTTAATTGTTCATTCTTCATTGATATACAAGCAATCACCGTCATCCCATATCCCTATGAGTACGATATTAACCCTTCGTATCGCTACTATTTCAACGAGCAGAGTGCAATAATCTGCAAGCACAAATCACTCATGTCTGTAGCCGAACTATTCTCTCAACAAATAGCCAAATCTACAGGCATAAATCTCCCAATCCTTAAGCGTTCGAAGAATGCAATTTACCTCTATCTCGATAAAAAAGCCAAAACTCCCGAAGCTTACACCTTATATATATACTCCGATGCAGTTGAGATTTATGGAGGTTCGCCTGCAGGTGTTTATTATGGATTGCAGACTTTGATGCAAATGCTTCCGCCTGCAGTTGAGTCAGATACTGTTGTTAATGGAGTAGAGTGGTCGTTGCCAATTGCTGTGATTGAGGATTTTCCACGATTTAAGTATCGTGGTATGCATGTTGACCCATGCCGCCATTTTATGCCTTTGGAGCACATTAGAAAGCAGGTGGATTGGATGTCGAAATTTAAGTTTAATACACTTCATTTTCATCTGACAGACGACCAGTTGTGGACCTTTGAGGTGAAGAAGTATTCACTTTTGACAGAGGTGGGAACTCAAAGAACTAATGTAGATGGCTCGGTATATAAAGGGGGTTATTTCACACAAGAGGAGTTGAAGGAGTTAGTTGATTATGCAGCAGTTCGTGGAGTTACTATTATACCTGAGATTGAGATGCCGGGCCATGCTATGGCAGCTTTGGCGGCTTATCCAGAGTATGGTTGCACTGGAGGGCCATATAAAGTGCGCACAACTTGGGGTGTTGAAGAACACTTATTGTGTGCTGGTAATGACTCTGTTTTTCAGTTTATTGAGGATGTTTTGACTGAGTTGGTTGCAGTTTTTCCGAGTGAATATATCCATATAGGTGGCGATGAGTGTCCAACAAATATTTGGCATGCGTGTCCTAAGTGTCAAGCTCGTATGCAAGCAGAAGGTTTGCAGACAGAGACAGAATTGCATGGTTATTTTATTCGTAGAGTAGAGCAGATATTGCATAAATTGGGCAGAAAGATGATAGGTTGGGATGAGATATTGGATGGAGGTGCTTCGGAGACTGCTACAGTGATGTCGTGGAGAGGAAGTGAAGGAGGTATAAAAGCTGCTAATCAAGGCAATCAAGCTATTATGACACCTTGGGATATCTGCTATTTCGACCATTATCAAGGCTCTAAACTCTTTGAACCAATGGCACAAAGCGGTTTCCTTCCGCTTGAAAAGGTCTATAATTGGGAGCCAATTTCCGACGAAATATCGCCTGAAAATCAGCACAAAATACTTGGCGGACAAGCCAATCTTTGGTCAGAATACATGCCAACACCATCGCATGCAGAATATATGATTTATCCGCGCCTCTTAGCCCTTTCCGAAGCGCTTTGGTCATCATCCTACCGCAATTATAATAACTTCACAGAGCGTCTAAAACAGGCTCAACGCCGCCTTGATTATGGCAATATCAACTACCACATCCCTCTCCCCGAAGGACCTCAAGCCCAATACATCGAATTCATCGACACCATCCAAGTAGAGTTGACCAACACCCTCAACTACGACATCTACTATACCCTTGACGACACCACATGGCAAAAAAATAATTC
>JAZRJN010000049.1:0-2285 GCA_045645785.1 Candidatus Aphodosoma sp.
GATTGCCTACAACGAATACCTTAACGAACAAAATAAGTACTGGAATACCCATCGCGTGGCGGTGGAGAACTATGAGAGCGTTGATACGGAATTGGCGAGTGAACAAACTGATTCGGCTTTTCGCTATGAGCCACTGTATCAAGCGATTGACAAGTTGCCGAAGCAAGAGAAAGTGGTGGTGATACTATATTATCTGGAGGAAAAAAGTATTCGAGAGATTAGCAAGATCACAGAAATATCGGAAGGCAATATTGCGGTCATGCTGTTTCGAGCCAGGAAGAAACTGAAAGCTATTTTGAGTAAAGAATAAGGAACCAAGAGCCAAGACAAATATGATAACGAATACTAAAATAAAAAAGCGTTTGCAAGCGAGTGCTCCGCAAGTAAAAGACAATGAGGCGTTTATGGCGGATACGATTCGTCAGATTGATCTTATGCCATCGCCCAGCAGCGAGTTGCAAGAGAGTTTGCGTAGGTACACCATGTTGGAGCGGTTGGCCATGCGGATGGATGCTGCTCGTTGGTTGCTGGTTGGCGGTGCTGGTAGTGTGGTTGTTGGATATGCTGTTTTTAGCCATTTAGATGCGATCTTGGGTGTTATTTCGGCGTTGATGGTGGTATAAGTTACTGCCATAAAAGGTGATTTGATGATAAAAAAATGCACTCGAATTGAGTGCATTTTTATTTTACTAAACCTATTTAAAATTAGAAGCAGTAACGAACGCTAGCAGCTAGGTGCCAATCGAACTGATTGAGAAGTAGCTCCATTGGTACATTGATCGACATTGCATAACCAGGACGGAAATCCAATCCAAAAGCAAGAGGCAATTTATTCATCTTATACCCTGCTCCAACCATGGCATTGATTCCAAACTTACCCATGGTAGCAGGATTGACTGTATGAAGGGTTTGCATCAAACCAGCACTTACACCACCACCGAGCTCGGCATAAATTCCATATTTCAAATCTTTATGATATAAGAAGTTTGGATTGAAAATGAAATCAAAAATATCAGCTTGAAGTGGGATATAATCACCATCTCCTATAAGACCGAGTTGAGTACGTTGGAAACCAACTGGTAAATCGGTTTGAATAGCAAAGTGCTCGGTCATGTGTTTCTTGTAGCTCAAACCATTGAGTCCTCCCACAACGAGACCAAATTCTTGGTTTTGTGCCATGCTTGTTGTAGCAAAAATTAGAACAACAAGACTAAAAAATAATTTTTTCATTTGTTTAGTTTTATCGTGCCTACTCTTCTTCGGATTTTCGGCGTACTCCGTTTTTATTTATTGATTTATAGTTTGTTATTCGTATATGCATAGAAAAAGCGTGAAATTTCATTCGCTTCAATTTGATTTTCTGAGGTCTTCGACTACCTTAATGTTTCAAATTTTCGCACATAAAACTCACGCTATTAACGCGAGCGTGCATAAACCGTACTTGAAACATTAATGATTTCTTGAAAGTGTCGAAGTTTCAGAAAATCAAGTTTTGGCTTTTAACGCTATATTAAAATATTTAGTGATGGGTAACGCTTTACCGAATCGACTGCAAAGGTAGTAAATTATTTTGGATTGAGCAAGAAAAATCGCCTTTTGGGCGATTTTTTGGTGGAGAGGGTAAGATGTAGAGTGTAAGGTGTAAAGGCGAGCAGCATGCTGCAGTTTAGTGTACGGCGCAATGCGCCTACTATTTAATGTGTCCAAAAAATGGGGGTCAGTATAGTTGATCTTATAGTGAAAGCTGCTGAATCACCTAAGAATAACCTATAAATCACCTAAGAATCACCTAAGATTTATAGGAGCATTTCGGATGCAAAGGTACAAAAAATTGGGGAATTTGCAAATATTTTGGGAAGAAAAATAGAAATGAATAGCAGAAAAATAGCACATGAAATAGCATAAAATAGGGGTTCACTTGTCAATGTGAGCCCCTATTTTATTAGAAGATTGAGGGAAACGTATTCGCCTTACAATACCCCTTGATAATATTGCAATATACGGAGGCGGAAGAGGTAGTTGTATTGAGCCTGAAGGCGTGTAGATTGCGCCTGCAAGTGATTGTTGCGCGCTTCCTGGTACTCATACAATGAACAGCGACCCGCTTCATATTTCTGCGTTGTATAGCGTAGGGCCTCTACAGTAGATTGTTCTGCCTTCTCGGCTGCCTGTTGCTCGGCATAGGCATTGCGGGCATTGTAATACGCTTGATCTATCTCTTTGCGCAAATCTTTCTTCTGTTGCTCTAAATCCAAACGTGCGTTCTCGAGAGCCAGTTTCTGTTG
>JAZRJN010000050.1:0-3514 GCA_045645785.1 Candidatus Aphodosoma sp.
GCAAAACCTTCTTTGATATCGATCAATACAACTTCGTTGGCAACTTCGTTTACAGCCAATACATTAGCACAAGTAGCACCTACGTTACCTGCACCTACAACGGTCACTTTAGACATAATTTTGTTAGATTTTTAGTAGCGAGTAGCGAGTAGCGAGACTTTGGAAATAAGAGAAGTTCGATTACTCTTTACCTGCTTTGTTTGTTATTAGATTTGTTATTTGTTATTTTGTTTTGTTGTATTCACAAAAAGTATGGCAAAGTTAGATAATTAAATTGATATAGCGAAATTTTTAATAATAAATTTTCGGAAAAGTTGCATAATAGGAAAGTTATTTGTAATTTTGTGCTTTAATCGATGCGATATTTAATCTCGCTACTCATTACTCGTTACTAAATATCTATTAAATATGAATAAGAAAACGGTTATTATGATTTTTGCCTTGCTCGTTGTTGTGGCAGGGGGTGTGATTTTTTATTTGTATAATTCGCTTTCTACTACTCAAACTGAGATGGAAGAGATGGTAGAAATGATGAATTATGAGAAAGAACAACTTGAAAATGAGTATGCTGATGTAGCTCTCGAATTGGAGGGTATGTCAATTAAGGTGAATAACGACTCGTTGTTGCATCAGTTGGATAGAGAGCAAAAACGTGTGCAGTTGTTGCTTGAAGAGTTGCGTACGGTGAAGGCTACAAATGCTCGTCGCATTGCGGAATTGAAGGAGGAGCTTTCTACTGTGCGTAAGGTGTTGGTTACATACGTGCGTCAGGTAGATTCGCTTACTGCGGTGAATACTAAGCTCGAAGCAGAAAATCGCCAGGTACAAAAACGCTATGAGGCAGCGACAGAAGAGGTGAAAACTTTGTCGGAAGAGCGTGAGCGTTTGGTTGAAAAAGTTACTATTGCGTCGCAATTGGAGGCTACGACAGTGGCTGTAGAATTGCAAAACGAGCGTGGACGTAAGACTAAGTCGGTACGCAAATTGGCTATTATTAAGGTGGATTATACTATTGCTAAAAATAATACAGCCGAAGTGGGCAATAAGACCATATATATGCGTATAACTACTCCAGACGATATGGTGTTGCAAAAGCAAGCGAGCGATTTGTTCCAGTTCGAAGATTCGAAAATTGCCTTTTCGGCACGTAAGAGTTTTGAATATACTGGCGAGGAGTTTAGCGATGCTATATATTATACGGTGACAGAAACTCTTTGGGAAGGAGATTATCGCATAGATTTGTTTGTGGATGGACATTTAATCGGTCAGCAATATTTTACGCTTACTAAATAGGTCTTTGTTCTGACTTAAGGAGACAAAATAATATAATAACATAAATTTAGTATGTTTCTAAAAAAATAATTTTGTTATTATGTTATTTTGTCTTTTTTTTTGAACGTTTTTGAGGCGAATTTTGAGGTTGAAAAATGCAAAAAAACACCGTTTTTTCTGAAAACGCGAAAAAAACGAGGTTGTGAGTGGGTTGTTTGGGTCTAAAAAAGGTTGAAAAATGAGTAAAAATAGGCTTTTGTTATAGAAAAATGGAGAATTATGAAAAATTATTTTCTTGATAATCAACGAAAAGAAAAATATTTTAAAAAAAATAGATAAAAATATTTGGTCATATCAGAAAAATGCTCTATCTTTGCATCGCAATTGAGAGAGATAACAACTCTTACTGCTAATGGCCCATTCGTCTATCGGTTAGGACGCAAGATTTTCATTCTTGAAAGAGCGGTTCGATTCCGCTATGGGCTACTTTTTTTTATGTATATAGTTAAACAAAATTTCACTTAATATAATGGCAAATCACAAATCATCAATCAAAAGAATTCGTCAAACAGAAAGACGTCGTTTGCACAACAAATTCTACGCTAAAGTAACTCGTAGCGCTGTGCGTAAATTGCGCGCAACATCTGAGAAAGATGCAGCTGCAGCAATGCTTCCTAAAGTAGCTTCTATGCTCGATAAACTTGCTAAACGCAACATTATCCACAAAAACAAAGCAAACAACTTGAAATCTAAATTGGCTCTTCACGTTAACAAACTTGCTTAATTTGTAGGAGAATTGAACAAAATATATAAGCTCTTTTCTGTAAACGCAGATTAGAGCTTTTTTTATATTAGTTGCTAAAGAGTCTTGTTACTCGCGACTAACAATCTAAAGCATAAATCCGAATGGCTGTCTTGTTACTCGCTACTCGCTACTAAAAATCTATTATATGAAAAATAAAGCTATAAAACTTTGGAATGAAGACGAACGCCCTCGTGAAAAACTCAAATTGCATGGCGAGAAGACGCTTACCGATGCCGAATTGCTCGCTATAATGCTTGGGTCAGGTACGAAGGATAAGAACGTGGTGGAGCTTTCGCGCGAGATTCTCGATTCGGTGGGTGGCGACCTTGATAGGTTGGCTCGGCTCACGCTTCATGACTTGCAGACGCAATTTAAGGGTATTGGTGAGGCTAAGGCGATGCACTTGCTTGCTACGCTCGAATTTGGACGTCGTCGTAATGCAGCGAAAATGGGCGATAACGACTCGATTCGTACATCAAAAGATATTGTCAGTCTTATGCATCCAGAGATTAGTGATAAACCCGTAGAGGAGTTTTGGGTTATATTGCTTAATCGTAAAAATAGGGTGATAGGCAAAGAGTGTGTGGCACGAGGCGGGGTTTCTGCTGTATTGGTCGATATGCGCATGTTGTTGAAACCAGCCATTTCGCGTTTAGCTTCGAGTATAATATTGTGCCACAATCATCCGTCAGGTACAGCATTGCCAAGTGGCGAAGATAGAGCATTGACTCGCCGAGTGGCTGCAGCTGTCGAATTGCTCGATATAAGACTAATTGACCACGTTATTATAACCTCCGACGCCGACCAATATTTTAGTTTTGCGGATAGGGGAGAGATTTGAAGATAACAGATTATAAATAGTAGATTATAGATTTTATGGAACCACAATTAAATGCACATAACAAAGCGGAGTTTCCTCCGATGCATACTGCCGAGCATATTTTGAATGGAACAATGGTCAAGATGTTTGGCTGTCCACGTTCGCGTAATGCGCACATTGAGCGTAAGAAAAGTAAAGCAGATTATGAACTTGCCGTAGCTCCAACAGAAGAACAAATACGCGAAATTGAGCGTCGTGTGAATGAACAGATTGCTCGCAATCTTGATGTAACTATTGAGTTTATGACTCGTGATGAGGCGGCTGCGTTGGTAGATCTTTCTAAATTGCCAGCAGATGCCTCTGAAACGCTTCGTATTGTGCGTGTAGGTGATTATGACAACTGCGCTTGCATTGGTGCTCATGTGAAGAATACGAGCGAAATAGGTACGTTCCGCATACTTACTCACGACTTTGCTGATGGTCGCTGGCGTATGCGTTTTAAACTCGAAAATTGTCCGTACGTAGAAGAATAGTATGAAAAAGATTTTTGTTATAGATTGGATTTTGTTGGCAGTTGCGGCATTTTCGGCATATTCAGGAATAGAGTTGCATGTGGC
>JAZRJN010000051.1:0-5680 GCA_045645785.1 Candidatus Aphodosoma sp.
TACTATAAATCTAACATATGAAAGCTTTAGTAAAAAAAGAAGCAACCAAAGGTATTTGGATGGAAGATGTTCCAATGCCAAAAGTAGGCGTTAACGACGTACTCATCAAAATCAAAAAAACTGCTATTTGCGGTACCGACCTTCACATATACAAATGGGACGAATGGAGCCAAAAAACTATCAAAACTCCAATGACAATCGGTCACGAATACGTAGGTGTTGTTGCCGAAGTTGGTCCTGGTGTTAAAAACATCAAAGTGGGCGACCGCGTTACTGGCGAAGGTCACATCGCTTGTGGTCACTGCCGCAACTGCCGCCGTGGCAAAGAGCACATCTGCGAAAACAGCATCGGTGTTGGCGTTAACCGCGACGGTGCTTTCGCTGAATACCTCTGCATCCCTGAGTCTAACGTAGTCAAACTCGACGACCGTATCTCTGACGATATGGCTGCTATCATGGACCCATTCGGCAATGCAACCCACACTGCATTGTCATTCCCATTGTTGGGCGAAGACGTTCTCATCACTGGTGCTGGTCTTATCGGTACTATGGCTACTGCTATCGCTCGCTTTGCTGGTGCTAAAAACGTAGTAGTTACTGACTTGAACGACTATCGTCTCGACATCGCTAAAAAAATGGGTGCTACAATGACTGTTAATGCCGCTAAAGGCGAAACAGTTGCTGGTGCTATGGAAAAACTCGGCATCCGTGGTTTCGACGTAGGTCTCGAAATGTCAGGTTCGCCTATCGCTTTCCGCGACATGGTTGCTAACATGTACAACGGTTCAAAAATCGCACAACTTGGTATCCTTCCTCCTACAACTACAGTAGATTGGAGCGACATTATCTTCAAATCTCTCACTATCAAAGGTATCTATGGTCGTGAAATGTGGGAAACTTGGTATCAAATGCAACAAATGCTTGTTTCTGGTCTTGACCTTACTCCAGTTATCACTCACCACTTCAAAGTTGATGATTTCCAAAAAGGTTTCGATGTAATGGAATCTGGTATCTGTGGTAAAGTTATCCTTGATTGGGAATAATAAAGCATAAAAATTCCTAATATTAAATAAACATTGCTATCTTTATATTTTTTTAAGTATAAAGATAGCAATTTTTTTGTAACTTTGCGCCACATTTATAAAAACGACAAAACTAATGGCAAAAAAACTAATTTATACCACAATAATCCTAATTATCAGCGCAATATCAATATCTGCTCAATGGTGCTCTCTTGGAGTAAAAGCTGGATATAGTTCTATTTTAGAACAAAATCAATCATATAAAGAAACTTTTAATATATCTAATAATCTTCAAAATGGAGGTCATATTGGATTCTACATGCGATTGGGGCGCACTTGGTACGTTCAACCAGAAGTATTATACAATTACTTCAACTATCAATCAACTATCAACAATATTGATTATCAACATAATATACACACAATTGATGTACCTGTCTTATTAGGTGTACATTTAGTAAACACCAAAATGTTCAAAATGAGATTGATGGCAGGACCAAAATTTAATTTTAACATAGGCGACCTAAACGATAACAATATTACTTTTGAAACATTTACAAAAGAAGCACGAAATACACGTTTAGCTCTTGATTGTGGTTTAGGTTTCGACATTTGGCGAATTACACTTGATATACGATATAATTTAATACAAGACATATTCAAGATACAAAATACAGAAGGGGAAGTTTTAAATAAAAAACCATCCCAAATAGTACAAGCATCAATAGGATTTCGTTTAGTTGGCGACAATAAAAAGAAAAAAAGTTATAAAAGATAAGAGGTGCAAAATTTTGCACCTCTTATCTTTTATTTATACCTATTATTTTTACGCTCCGACTTATATTTCAACACAACTTTTTGCTTTGTCTCAGCCTTACCTTGATTCCAACCATTCTTTGGATAATCAAGTTTTACATGCGTTGTATCTGACTGATATGCCCCATTGCGCCAACCATCTACATCTCGAGAAATAAGATACACCTCATTATGAGGCCAACCCTGATAACCAATCTGAAATGTACCATCTTTTGCTGTTGTCGTAACACCCAACGAATTTCCTTTCATATCTTGCACCTCAACCTCAATCTTACTCACAGGCTTTGATTTAAGATTCTCCACTCGTCCTGAAATCTGAAATTCACCCGACGGAACTCCATACATACACATAACTTGCTTAGTAGAAGAGACTCCAAAACAAGCAAGAACAGAAGCTAATACAAAATTAAATATACGTAAAATTCTATTTTTCATTATTTTTCTATAATTTTTATAATATAATCTGGTCCAACAAGAGGTTTTTGAAAATTAATAATTACCCCATTATTAGTTTTTTCATACTGAATTTTAGTTTCATCAGACAAAGCAGTAATAGACTTAACCTTAAAATCAAGAGGCAAATATAATGACGTTAAATTTTGGTCCAATATATGCACATACAAAACATCTCCTTTACGAGTTGTTACACCCCAAGATTGAGGCTTAATATCGCCTGCTTCTGTACCATATATTGCCTCTCCATTAACACGCAACCACTCTCCCATCCCTTTAAGACGTTCAAGTGCAACTACTGGAAGTTCACCACTCGGTTGAGGTCCAATATTAAGCAATAAGTTAGCCCCCATACCTGATGTTTTGACCAACAAACGTATTAAATCATCAAGAGATTTATAATTTTGATCTGCAACCTTATATCCCCACATACCATTCATTGTTTGGCATGTTTCAAGTGGCAAATTACTTATATCCATATCACCAGAATATCCAGCTTTATTTTCACCAGGCACATCTCGCTCAAATATCTGAATATCTTCTCCTTGATGAACATTAACATGATGATTATTACCAATTAAACATGATGGTTGCAATCTATGAATCAAATCATACTGATAGTCTAATTGCCAATCAAAAGGCACTGTATCCATATCATGATCCCAAAAACCATCGAACCAAATAGCTCCAATTTTGCCATAATTAGTCAATAATTCAGTGAGTTGATTATTCATAAAATTATAATATGAAGTCCAATCAGCTTTTACAGGATCACGATATTGGGTTCGAGCTGTGCGACCTTGAGGATAATCTTCTCGTGTCCAATCAATATGAGAATAATACAAATTAAGCATTATACCCTGTTTATGACATTCGTCCGCTAATTGCGCAATTACATCTTTATTATATGGCGTTGCATCAACTATATTATAATCTGAATATGCTGTATTCCACATCGAAAAACCATCATGATGACGAGATGTAAATGTTATATATTTTGCCCCTGAATCTTTAATTGCAGCAACCCACTCCGATGCATCAAATTGAGCTGGATAAAAACCTGCAGCAGCCTTAGCATACTCCTGTGGATTAAGTTTTGCATTATGAAGATACCATTCACCCTGACCAAACATACTATAAATTCCCCAATGGATGAATATACCAAATTTCATATCAGAAAATTCTTTTCTTGCTTTTAAATTTTCAATCGTTGGCACATACTGTTGTGCCGACAAAGAAATAAAAAACACAAGCAATACAAAAAACAAATATATCTTCTTCATAAGTAACTTTTAATACAATTCAATCCATTCCCAACGATTCCCTTGATAATCAAGAAAACGTTCAAGGTCTGTTCGTTTAATAATCAAAGATGCTGTATTCTCGCATGGGTGATATGACACCCTCTCTGCTTGTTGCAAATTACGGTCAACAAATACGATAACATGATGCTCCACATCATTGATAAGTCCAAATGGGGTAACCGACCCAGGTTTTACACCTAAATAACGCATCAACCGCTCAGGCGAAGCAAACGACAATTTTCCCTGATGCAACTGCTGCTCAATGGCATGAATATTCATTTCTGCATCGCAATCAAGCAATACCAAATAGTGCTGATTTCCCTTATGATTACGGAAAAACAAATTTTTACAGTGTCGTGCATCATGCCCTGCCCAATATTGTTTTGCAATTTCAATTGTTGGTGCTTCTGGATGCTCAATATATTGGTACTCAATACCTAATTGATTAAGAAGCTCATAAAGTTTTGGATCACCATTCATAATAAATTGAGAGTTGAGAATTTAGAGTTGAGAATTTAGGATTACCATTCGGCACTAACATTCAAAACATTAAATTATTAATTACGTTTTTTTGTTTTTATTTTATACGAAAGTAAAATATGAACATCTGTCTTATGAGGTTTATCTATTTGGTCATGCGATGAACCAATAACCTCTCTATCTGAATAAATTGTTTGTGCAATGCGCAATGCTGCAATAAGTCCAAACTTAAACTTATAATCTGCCATCACATACCACCTAAATGCCGAACCATAAAGTGCTGGTGTATAACCCGACATAGGCACATCCGACTCATACAAATAGAATCTATTAGCCCATGTTGGCGCACCATAAAGTGCCATCCGTGCCTTCAATCGCAATGGCATTTGCTTGACATCATACGCCACATCTTGATAAAACAACCACCCAAACGTAGGTTTCGTAAATGCTAATCCTATCTTCTCTTGTGCCAAATTAATCTGCCCTCCCGTCACAAACCGACAATTCGCCTCTGCATATGAAAATTTAAGATACAACTGCCCCACTCTATCTGTCGATGACTGCGAAACATACCAATTCTCCTCTCTATACCAAACAGGACGAACTTTATAACGAAGCGATGCATATAAAATCTTGTTACCCAAAAATGAACCTTGAAATTGCGAACGAAGCTCATATCCCAACAGCGACGATGCTGTCACAACCGACGACCATAATGGCCTATACACATCAGCCAAAAACGAAAGATTTTTCGACCTTCCTACTGGTATCTGCATCGCAAAACTCGCGCCATGCTCTGCATTTACGCCCGACAAAGATGAAGATGCATTAGCCCAAAAAGCATGATAACGAGGCGCAAAATAACGATGTGTCATCGCAAATTGCAATTCACTCATCGGCCGCACCAACAATGTATTAGTCGTTGCCATAGCACCCCCCTGACACAAAGCCGTCTCTCCCGAAAACCACACCCCCCTTTTATGAAACCCATAATCCAGCGAAACTCCCCACTGCCTATCTCCCTCAAAATCATTAGCCGACCACTCTCCACCACCCAACACTGCTGGCAACGAAAATAATCCACCATATGCCGTCACTCCTAAATTAAAAAATCGCTGATTATAACTAGCATTCACACCAAATGTATGCAAATCCAAAGTCCCTCTTCTGCCAATCTCTCCCACCGAACGATGATACCCCGACGAAGAAAATGAGTGCCACACCCCACCCGTCGTATCTGCATCAAGCGCAGTATAACCATAAAAAGGGGTAACCGAAAAACGATTAAACTCAATCTCTACAGCACCACCCAAAAACGTCGGTTGCTCCGACACCCCACCATAACCACTCACCCCATACGACGACGAATTACGCCTCAACACCTGCGACAATCTATCTCCATACATTGCTTGACCAAACAAAAGCCCTCGACCAAAACCGACACGATACCCCCCAACCACCGCACGACTAACATTCGCCAAATTAGAAACCTCTACAAATCCACGATAAAGATCAAAACCTCGTCCCCCATTCTTAAACCACGGCTCACCAGCATCCGACTCCGCCGTAACTCCAACCCTAAAATTATTCCCCGCCTCTAAATCA
>JAZRJN010000052.1:0-1729 GCA_045645785.1 Candidatus Aphodosoma sp.
TGTGTGGCTTGTGAGCCTGATGTTATAGGAGGGCAAAAACCAAGCGGGGACGATGTGAATGATACATTGCCAATAGCGCAATATGGGTTGGAGTATCTTTATGATATGTCTGCTTTGGCGCATATAACTATTACTGTAACGAAGGATGATTGGAATGATTTTCTTTCGTATTACGACCAAAATCCGCATAATGAGGAGTATATACCTGCTTCGTTTAAATATGAAAAAAACGGTGAAATATTTGGGTTAGATAGTATTGGTATTCGCTTGCGTGGTAATACAAGTCGCAGAAGACCGGAAGGCAATGTAGGTGAGCAACATCGCAAGGATGGCGATTGGCATCATGCACATTTTGGTGTTAAGTTTGATGAGTTTGTAGAAGACCAAACTTTCTGTACAGCCGACCGTATCTATCTTAAATGGCATAAAGATGATGCAAATTATTGTCGTGAGGTATATTGTTACGATTTATTCCGTCGTTTTGGAGTATGGTCTGCTCCCAGAGCATGTTACACACGTTTGAGTATATTTGTTGAAGGCGATGAAAATCCTGTTTATATGGGTGTGTACGCGCTTATTGAAGGTATGAAAGATAGTTATTTGCGTAGTCGTGTTGAGGCTGGTAAATATACTACTGAAGATGGATTTTTGTGGAAAGCATCGTGGGGTGCAAATCTTAGTCCAAATACTATGACTGATAATAATATGGGTGTAGAAGTTGCGGCATTGAATCCTTCGGAGAGCGAAACGTATATCTACGACCTTAAAACAAAGAAAAAGAAACTCACAGAGGCGCGTGAACAATTGAAATCGTTTGTTAATGATATGAACGTATTGAAAAGTGGCAGTGCTGAATTGAAGGCATATCTCGAATCACGAGTTGATGTAGATTTGTTTCTTCGTGCGTATGCAGTGAATGTAGCAGTAGGTATGTGGGATGACTATTGGTGTAATATGAATAACTATTATTTCTATTTTGATAATGATAAATTTATATTTATCCCTTTTGACTATGATAATACATTAGGTACGTCGTTGGAAATGGAAAATTCAGGCACTCAAGACCCATTAAATTGGGGTAGTCTTGGTGGCGATAGAGTGTTGATGCGTAAAGTGATGTCAATACCAGAATATAAATCTCAATATGTGGCATATCTTAAAGAATTGGCAACTAATCCTGAATATTTTGAGTATGAAGGTTCGCTCGCTCGTATTCGCAGTTGGCATGCAATGATAGGGGAGTATGTAACTAACGACACAGGCGAAGATATGGAGATTGCCGACCGTCCTGCATATTGGGGTAATTGTCATTTTTATCGACTCTTCTCTGGTAATGATGAAGGTGGACGCAATGGCGAAGCTAATTTCTTTAAAACTAAGATACGAGTAATTAATGAATTAAACGTTAATAACTAATAATTAATAACTAATCATTATATATAATTATGCAAAAATCAGAATTTCAAAAGTATGCTACCAAACATCTTGGTATGAACAGTTTGGCGTTGGAGCAATATATGGCTTCGAATAGTTATATTTCACCATCGATCCTTGAAGAACGTCAACTTAATGTAACTCAAATGGATGTATTTTCACGTTTGATGATGGACCGTATCATTTTCCTCGGTACACCAATCGATGATTATGTAGCTAACGTTATTCAAGCACAATTATTATTCCTCGATACATCAGATCCAGGTAAAGATATCTCTATTTATCTAAACTCTCC
>JAZRJN010000053.1:0-2603 GCA_045645785.1 Candidatus Aphodosoma sp.
TACGACAGATGAGATAGCGCAGGCATTGGAAGAGTTGGAGAGAGAGGGAGAGTTGAAGAGTTTAGTGCTTGATTTGCAGTCGAATGGCGGAGGTGTGATGTCGGCAGCAATAGAGTTGGGGAACTTGTTTTTGCCAAAAGATAGATTGATTGTATATAGCGAAGGAGTGCATCAAGATAGATTTGAGGCAAGGTCGTTTGGCGGTAAAAAGTTGGTAGATATGCCATTGTATGTGTTGATAGACGAACATTCGGCATCGGCGAGCGAGATTGTGTCGGGGGCATTGCAAGATTGGGATAGAGCGACGATAGTGGGACGTAGGTCGTTTGGTAAAGGATTGGTACAAAGACCATTGAGGATGAAAGATGGTTCGGAGATACGATTGACAACGTCGAGATACTATACTCCGTCAGGAAGAAATATACAGAAACCATACGCAGAGGGTAAAGAGGAGTACTACAAAGACCTTGAAAGGAGATATGAGCATGGAGAGTTTGTAAATCCAGATAGTATTACATTCCCCGATTCGTTGAAATACAAGACATTAGTAGAGGGTAGGATCGTGTATGGCGGTGGCGGAATATTTCCAGATGTGTTTGTGCCATTGGACACAACACGAGTGACAAAATTGCATAGAAATGTGGTAGCTAAAGGTGTGTTTAACAAGACGGTATCGGAATATATAGATCAAAATAGGAAGGTGTGGACACGTAAGTATAGTACGTTTGAGGCGTTTGATGCGGAATTTGTTTTGAGTGAGAAGATTTATGATAGATTGATTGAGAATGCACGAAAAGAGAAAGTTGAATTTAATGAGGCAGATGTAGAGAGGAGTAAGTCGCTTTTGATGTTGCAGATGAAGGCTGTGGTGGCACAAGGATTGTTTGGAACAGAGGCATTTTATAGAGTGATGTGTGTGGAGAATGCGGCGTTGGAAAAGGTGTTGGAGATGATAAAGTGAAATTTTGTAATTTTATGGCACACGGAATGCACGGATGACACGGAAAATTTTAATATAAATATAAAGATATGACACAAATTCAAGAATTGGGCGAATTTCGCCTTATTGATGCACTTACAGAATGTATCGAATTGCAAAATGAATCATCGAAAGTGGGCGTGGGAGATGACTGCGCAGTGATGAATTACGGCGATAAAGACGTGGTGGCTACAACCGATTTGTTGTTGGAAGGAATTCATTTTGACTTGACATATACGCCACTTAAACATTTGGGTTATAAAGCAGCAATGGTGAATATCTCAGATGTTTGTGCGATGAATGCTCGTCCAACTCAAATGTTGGTTAGTATCGGTATCTCGCAACGCTTTCATGTAGAGCAAATTGAAGAGATATATGCAGGTATATATTTGGCTTGCGAGAAGGCAGGTGTGGATGTTGTGGGTGGTGATACATCGGCATCGTTGACAGGTTTGACAATCAGTATAACTTGCCTTGGCGAGGTAGAAAAAGACCGTGCAGTGCTTCGTAGTGGAGCAAAAGAGACAGACTTGATTTGCGTGACAGGTGACCTCGGTGCAGCGTATATGGGATTGCAATTGCTTGAGCGTGAGAAACGTATATTCGAAAGCGGACAAGACGAGGGATTCCAACCAGACTTTGCAGGTAAATAATATATCCTTGAGCGCCAATTGAAACCAGAGGCATGTATTGATACAGTTAAATATCTCCGTGAGAAAAATATTGTACCAACAGCCATGATGGATGTTAGTGATGGTTTGTCGTCGGAATTGTTGCATATCTGTAAAGCGAGTGGGGTAGGATGTCGCGTTTATGAAGATAAATTGCCAATTGACTATGCTACAGCGTCGATGTGTGACGAATTTAATATGAACCTTACGACAGTGGCTTTGAATGGCGGTGAGGATTATGAGTTGTTGTTTACAGTGCCACTTTCGGAACACGAAAAACTTCAAGGACTTGAAGGAGTGCATATTATAGGTCATATTACAGAAGCAAACGCAGGTGCAGCGTTGATTACACGCGATGGACAAGAGATGCAAATTACAGCACAAGGTTGGAATGCGTTTAAGGGGGAAGAAGGGGAAGAGTGATTTTATTTGGTTATTTGTAAAGGTATTATTTTTGATAGAAATGCTGGATATGTGGCGGTGTAAAAATACATTTGTGTATGTAATCTTTTTTTTGTACCTTTGCACTCGCAAAAATGAACTACTAATAAATTCAATAAAATATGAAACCAATAAATTTGCTTTCTATCGGTATAGCTTCTGACCATGCTGGTTATGATTTGAAAGAAGCTGTGAAAAAATATCTTGAAGAACAAGGTGTTATTGCTACTGATTTTGGTACAAATAGCACAGATAGTTGTGATTATCCTGATTATGCTCACCCACTTGCAAATGCAGTAGAACAAGGTGCATGTGAGTTTGGTATTGCAATTTGTGGTAGTGCAAATGGTATCACTATGACAGTGAATAAACATCAAGGTTGTCGTGCAGCTATCTGTTGGGAACCTGAATTGGCTGCTTTGGCACGTCAACATAATAATGCAAATGTGCTTTCGTTGCCAGCTCGTTTCATTTCAGAAGAGAAAGCGTTGGAGATTGTGAAAACATTCTTT
>JAZRJN010000054.1:0-13456 GCA_045645785.1 Candidatus Aphodosoma sp.
AGGCTAACTTCCTTTATCAATGGCGGGCTGCGCTTCTCGCGAGAGTTGTAACCTATAAGGTCGGCAGATTACAAAGAGCTGGAACCCCTCAAATCCTGTTTTATAGGAATTTTTCTCAACAAATGGCAGTGCGATTTTTATGATAAAGGTGATTAACTCCAAAAGGGTTAATCACCTTATTTTTATATATAGATATGACACAAAAAAAGAGACGCAATATATTGCGTCTCTACCTGTTATCTGTAATATTACGCACGCTCGAACCGAACGTCCCTACTATTAAATTAAACTATTAAACTCCTAATGAAGCGCGTACTGCATCAATTTTGGCTGTTGCTTCTGCTTCACAACGGTCGAAGTCAGCACGTGAAGTCATTGTGCCACGTACTTCGATATAGAATTTGATTTTTGGTTCTGTACCTGAAGGGCGAACTGATACTTTTGTGCCATCTTCAGTGAAGTATTGCAATACGTTTGATGTAGTTGGGAATTGGAGTTTTGACTCTTCGCCTGACACTACATTGCGTTCTACGAGTGTTTGATAGTCTTTGATTACAACCACTTTAGAGCCTGCAATCTCTTTTGGAGGATTAGCACGGAAGTCGCGCATCATTTGTTGGATTTCTTCGGCTCCTGATTTGCCTTTGCGAACTACTGAAATACCTTTTTCTTTGCCATAACCGAATTGGAGGTAGATTTCTTGAATGAGTTCGAAAATTGACATACCATTGTCTTTAGCCCAAGCAGTCATTTCTGCCATGAGGGCACATGCAGCAACTGCATCTTTATCGCGGAGGAAGTCAGATGGAAGATAGCCATAACTTTCTTCACCACCACCGATGTATTGTTGTTTGCCTTCACGCTCACGAATTTCAGCAGCAATCCATTTGAAACCTGTATAACAATCGAGAAGTGGTGTGTTATAGTGGTTGCAGATGTCTTTCATAATCTCAGTAGTAACGATGGTTTTCACCATGAATTCTTTACCTTTGAGAAGTCCGAGTTCATGACGACGACGCAAGATGTAATATGTAAACATCATACATGTTTGGTTACCATTAACCAAAATCCATTCGCCTTTGTCGTTTTTAACAGCAATACCCATACGGTCAGCATCAGGGTCAGAAGCCATAACGATATCAGCATCAACTTCTTTAGCTTTGCGGATAGCCATATCGAGAGCAGCAGGTTCTTCTGGGTTAGGACTTACTACTGTTGGGAAATCGCCAGAGATAACTGTTTGTTCATCAACAAGAATTACATTGTCAAAGCCCATATCTTTGAGGCAACGAGGGATAAGAGTGATACCTGTGCCATGGATTGGAGTGAAGACAATTTTAAGGTCTTTGTTGCGAGCAATGCTATCAGGAGAGAGGAAGAGAGTTTTCACTTTGTCGAGATATACGCTATCTACATCTTCGCCGATGATTTGAATTAGTTCAGGGTTAGCAGTGAAGTTGATTTCTTCTGGACCTTTGATTTTCTCTACCTCTGCGATGATATTAACATCATGTGGAGCAATGATTTGCGCACCATCATTCCAATATGCTTTATAGCCATTATATTCTTTTGGATTGTGAGAAGCGGTAAGGATAATACCACTTTGGCAACCGAGATGACGAATAGCAAAAGAGATTTCAGGAGTTGGACGAAGTGCTTCAAAAAGATATACTTTGATGCCATTAGCCGAGAAGATATTAGCCGATGTTTCAGCAAAAAGACGGCTATTGTTGCGGCAATCGTGACCTACTACAACAGAGATTTGTTGTCCTGCAAATTCACGTTTGAGATAATTGCTAAGGCCTTGAGTTGCAGCACCTACAGTATAGATATTCATGCGGTTTGAACCCATACCCATGATACCACGAAGACCACCTGTACCAAATTCGAGGTCTTTGTAAAAACACTCAATAAGTTCAGTTTTGTCTTCAGCATCAAGCATACGACGAACTTCAGCTTTTGCCTCTTCATTATACGCACCGTTAAGCCATTTTTCAGCTTTAGCGGTTACTTGTTGTAGTAATTCTGTATTTTCCATTTTATTTAATGATTAATTATTAGTTATTAATTATTAACGTTTTTAGTCGTAGTTTTAGTTATGCTTGTCAATAATTTTAGGATTTCTTCACAATCGAAAATAATCGAATCATATTCTTGTTTAGTTAAATATTCTGCATCTCGTAATAAATCCAACCAATATTTAGTTTCTGATGTCTCTTTCAATGCAATATAAATCTTTGACAAAAAATCTTTTTTAGTTATTGCATATTCTGCCTCTGCTATATTTGCACCTATACTTGTTCCAGAACGTAATAATTGCTTTGACAAAACATATTCACTATGCTCAGACTTCATATAATTATAAAGTTTAATTACACGCAAAGCAAAAGCCCTACTCTTTTCAAACACAACACTATCTCTTTCCATAGCCAATCGTTAATAACTAATAACTACTCATTAATAACTAATATAAGTTTCGAGCAATTTAGTATTCACTGTTGGGACAATATAAAGACTATTCATTTCGGCTGGAATAAGAATAGTTTCGCCATCGGTAAGAGTAAGATAATCATCGTCCCACTTGATAGTTACATGCCCTTCGACGCATGACAACAACACAAACGAATTGATTGGTGCCAAATCATACTCTTTCGGTTTGTCAATCTGCATCTCATTGACCTGAAAATATGGACATTGCACGAGATTAACTATACCATTTTGAGCAGGTTGAAGCGATATTTTACGACCTTGCCAATTATTGAAATCTATTGCACGTTGAGCCAATTCGGTATGAAGCTCACGAAGATTACCATCTGCATCTTTACGGTTATAATCGTAAATACGGTAAGTAATATCCGATGCTTGTTGTACTTCTAATATCAAACAACCTTTACCGATAGAGTGTACCATTCCAGCAGGAATAAAATACACATCGCCTTTCTTTACTGGATACTTTTGCAATATCTCTTCGATATTACCAGTAGCAACACGTTCTATATATTCCTCTTGAGAAACATAACGATTAAAGCCTAAAATAATATATGCATCAGGCTCGGCATCAAGCACATACCACATTTCAGTCTTTCCATTCAAGCCATGTTCCTCTTGTGCCAATTCATCATTAGGGTGTACCTGAATAGACAAGTCTCGATTGGAATCTATCACCTTTAATAAAAGAGGAAATTCTGCCCCATATTGCTCATAAACTCTATCTCCGACCAAATCACCCATATACACTTCAACCAAGTCAGCAAGAGTATTCTCCTCTAACCAACCATTCACCACCTCACAATCATCATCTTCCATAGCCGAAACATCCCAACTCTCCCCTACTGATGCCATTTTTGGCTCGTTATGACGATATATATTCTGTATTTTGTCCCCTCCCCAAAGTTTTTGCTTCAATATAGGCTTAAACTTTAAAGGATACAATTTCAATTCTTTATTCATTATTTTTTTTTAAGACATGAGTACAGGAGAACATGTCTTCTTGTCTTCCTGTCAAAATAAACAATTATCCTTTGAACGCAGAAGCCGACATTTTGAGCATTGTAACTTCCATTTCTGAAAGGTAACGCCATTTACCACGAGGGAGATTCTTCTTAGTCAAACCAGCAAAATATACACGGTCCAATTTCACCACATGATAACCCAATGCGTCAAATATACGACGTACAATACGGTTTTTGCCTGAGTGAATTTCAAGACCCACTGTGCGAAAATCGCCTTCATTAACAAACGAAAGTTCATCGGCCTTGATTTCGCCATCTTCAAGCACTATACCTGAAAGGATTTTTGCGAAATCTTCATCTTGAAGGTCTTTATCAAGGGTCACTTGATAGATTTTCTTTTTATTAAATTTAGGGTGAGTGAGTTTTGTAGTCAAATCACCATCATTAGTAATCAACAACACACCTGTTGTATTACGGTCAAGACGACCTACAGGATAAACACGCTCAGAGCAAGCATTTGCTACCAAATCCAACACTGTTTTGCGAGCATGAGTATCTTCCACTGTTGTTACTACATCTTTTGGTTTATTAAGAAGAATATAAACTTTTTTCTCACATTTAACTGGTTGGTCATGGAACATAACACGGTCAGTATCAGGAATTACTTTTGAACCCAATTCTGTAACCACTTCTCCATTAACTGTGATAACACCTGCTGCAATATATTCATCAGCCTCACGACGCGAACAAATACCCGAATTTGCCAAGAATTTGTTCAAACGCATAGGTTGTGAATAGTCAACAAATTGTTTTTTATATTCGATTTGTTTCTTTTGGCTATATTTATTGTTTGGATTATAGCCTCCTTCAGAGTTATTTCGATTGAATTTATTGTTGCGGAAACCACCTTGTCCGCCATTGTTGCGTGATTGATAACCACCACGATTTTGACCGTCATAGTTGCGATTACCGCCATTGAAAGAACGATGCTCTCCATTGTTATAAGAGCGACGTTCTCCATCAGCATTTTGATTGTAACGAGGTTTATAACCTTCTTGATTTTGTTTGTTGTAACCACCTCTATTATAACCGCTATCGCGTCCATCTCTCGATGAACCATAAGCTCCATTACGAGGTCTTCTTTCTCTGTTTTCATAGCCCGAATTTCTCAATCCGTATGGCTTTTTGTCATAGTTGTTTTCCATAAATTTAAATAATCAATTAGTGCCACCAATGGCATTATATTAAATATTTTGCAAAGATACAAAAAACATTCCAAATGCACAAGACGAAGACTTAAAATTTATTTTTCACTTGTATATTGTATAAATAAAAAAAAATTACTATCTTTGCGTGCTAAAATTCTAAACAGAGTAAATTTATCATTAACAATTAATAAATAACTGAAAATGAACATTATTAGAACTGACATTGATGCTGTAAACGCAATGCTTACACTTCAAGTTACAGAGGCTGATTACGCTGAAAAAGTAGAAAAAGCACTTAAATCTTATCGTCAAAAAGCTAACATCCCTGGTTTCCGTCCAGGTATGGCTCCAATGAGTCTTGTTAAAAAAATGTATGGCCGTGGTGTGAAAGCTGATGAACTCAACCGTCTTTTGCAAGATGAATTGTACAAATATATCGCTGATAACAAACTTGATATCCTCGGCGAACCTCTTCCTAACAAAGAAGACGAAGAACGCAACATCGACTTCGACGCAGAAAAAGATTTCGAATTCAAATTCGACATCGCACTTGCTCCTGAATTCGAAGCTACTATGAACAAAAAAGACAGCATCAAATACTACAACATCACTATCTCTGACGAAATGGTTGATGCTCAAGTAAAACAATATGCTGCTCGCTTCGGTTCTTACACTCAAGTTGATGAAGCTAAAGATGCTAAAGACATGCCCAAAGGTACTATGCTCCAACTCGATGCTGAAGGCAACATTGTTGAAGGCGGTATCAAAGTAGAAGATGCTGTTCTTTCTTCTGCATATATGAAAGATGACGAACAAAAAGCTCTCTTTGCTAATGCAAAAGTTAATAGCGTAGTTCGTTTCAACCCTCGCAAAGCATTCGAAAATGAAGCAGAAATCTCTTCTATGCTCAAAATCACTAAAGAAGAAGCTGCTGAAATCAACTGCGACTTCCAATACGAAATTCTTTCTATCACTCACTACGAAGAATCAGCAATCGACGAATCTCTCTTCAACAAAGTATATGGCGAAGGCACAGTGAAAACTGAAGAAGAATTCCGCGCTAAAGTTGCTGAAGGCATCAAAGAATCTTACAAAGAAGACTCTGAATACAAATTCGGTATCGACGCTAAAGCTCACTTTGTTAAAAAACTCGACAAACTCACATTCCCTGAAGCATTCTTGAAACGTTGGGTACTCGCTACTAACGAAAATATGACTGAAGAGACAGTTGAAAAAGACTTCCACCTCATGCTCGAAGACCTCAAATGGTATCTCTTCAAAAACAAAGTAGTGAAAGCTAACGACATCAAAGTAGAACGCGAAGACATTAACCTCTTTGCTCGTCGCATGGCTAAAATCCAATTCGCTCAATACGGCATGACTTCAGTACCTGATGATATCCTCGACAACTACGCTAAAGAAATGTTGGGCAAAAAAGAAACAGTACAAAACATCGCTGAAAAAGCCCTCGAAGACAAAGTATTTGCTGTTATCCGCGAAAGCGTAAAAGTTGTTGAAACTGAAATTTCAGTAGAAGACTTCAACAAATTGTTTGAATAAAATAGTCTACAGACAACAGTCAACAAACTATAGAACAAAAAGACAAGGGACCTAATCTCTTGTCTTTTTTTGTATAAATAATTTTGCCATACACACAAAAATAACTAACTTTGCAAATTGGAATAACTAATAACTACTAACTAATAAAAATGCAACCATTAGCAGAACGACTACGTCCACGCTCACTTGACGACTACATAGGTCAATCACATTTAGTAGGTCAAGGTGCTATTCTCCGTCAAATGATAGAGAGTGGCAATGTGTCGTCGTTCATACTATGGGGTCCTCCTGGTGTAGGCAAAACATCGTTAGCACGAATTATTGCCAATGTATTGGAACGCCCATTTTTCACACTAAGTGCTGTAACTTCGGGCGTTAAGGATGTACGCGAAGTGATTGAAAAGGCAAAACAATCTCGTTTCTTCTCGCAAGCCAACCCTATTCTATTCATCGACGAAATACATCGTTTCAGCAAATCACAACAAGACTCACTGCTTGGGGCAGTAGAAAATGGAACAGTAACACTAATTGGTGCTACCACCGAAAATCCTTCATTCGAGGTAATCACACCTCTACTCTCTCGTTGTCAAGTATATGTATTAAAATCATTAGAAATAGCAGATTTAGAAAAATTAGTCAATCGTGCATTCTCTACCGACACCGAGCTAAGCAAACGCGAAGTTGACCTACAAGAAACTGAAGCCATGTTCCGCTTTTCAGGTGGTGATGCCCGCAAACTACTCAATATAATAGAGATACTCCATAATGCCCAACCCGAAGGCACACTTATGATCAATAACGACATCGTAACCACTCGCCTTCAACAAAACCCATTGGCTTATGACAAAAATGGAGAATTACATTACGACATTATCTCTGCATTTATCAAAAGTATTCGTGGCTCTGACCCCGATGCAGCTATATATTGGTTAGCCCGAATGATTGCCGCAGGCGAAGACCCTAAGTTCATTGCTCGTCGCCTTGTGATTTCAGCATCAGAAGACATTGGACTCGCCAACCCCAATGCCCTACTACTTGCCAACGCTTGTTTCGACACCATCCACAAAATAGGTTGGCCCGAAGGCAGAATACCTCTTGCCGAAACCACTATATATTTGGCCACTTCACCAAAAAGCAATTCGGCATACAATGCTATAAATAAAGCGTTAGAGTTAGTCGAACGAACAGGCAATCTGCCCGTACCATTGCATTTACGGAATGCACCTACCAAACTATTAAAAGAATTAGACTACGGAAAAGAATACAAATATGCCCACGACTTCCCAAACCATTTCGTAGCTCAACAATATATGCCCGACTCCCTACAAAACACAAAACTATGGGAAGCACAACCCAACCCAGCCGAAAATAAGATGGATGAGTTAATGAAAAAACTTTGGAGTAAAAAATAAAATTATGCAAAAAGTTAAACTTCGTGATACAATTACGTTAGTATCTATTTTTGGACTTATAATAGCCTATATATTGGTTATTGCTATCAACAATATCATATACGAAGACAGAATTTCACTTCGTTTCATGCTTTATTGTTCGGCATACGGAGCTCCTTTTATCATTATGGCTGGTATGTTCAACCAATACTTAGTGCGTTGGTGTAACAAACAAAAATGGATGCTCAAACACGAACATGTAACTTCTGTTTTTCAGCTTTTCTTTGCTATATTCGTAGCAATATTTTTCACAATCTTTGCTTTTTTTATGTTCGATCCTATTGAGCATGAATACTTTAGCGACACATTCAGAGAGACCTATTTCCAAATATCTATCATTGCCGACACAATGGTGAACTGCTTCATATTAATGTTAGCAAAATTCATCGACCAAGCCGAAGTTGTCAAACGACAAGATCAACATATCAAAGAAATAGAATCTGAGATATTACGAGTGAAATATCAACAATTGAGAGCGCAAGTAAATCCACATTTTTTATTTAATTCACTAAATATTTTAACTTCACTAATAAATTCTAATCCTCATAAGGCTACCGAATTTACAAAAAAATTAGCATCTATTTATAGATATTTGTTGTCAAATGACAAACAAGATGTTGTGCTTCTTTCAGAAGAATTGAAGTTTGCACAACAATATGCACAAATATTAAACATACGATATGGTGAAGGAATCAAAATCAATATTCCTCAAGCAACTGATGTATCTGTTTTGTCAATGAGAATTATACCAACGGCAATACAAATTTTAATTGAAAATGCTTGTAAACATAACATCATATCTACAACCGATCCTCTTTCTATCAATGTAGTTATTGACAATAATAAAGTAATTGTAAGCAACAATATAGCCCCTCGCCCAATACCAGCCGACTCTACAGGATTGGGTCTTAAAGGCTTAAAAGAAAAATACAAAATCATTGCAAATAAAAAAATTGAAATAAAACAAACAGATACAACATTCAGCGTCGCAGTACCACTGATGACACGACATGAAATCGTATAATTATGAAATATTTGATTATAGAAGATGAACCATTAGCACAAGAAGAATTGGTGCGCATGCTCAAATCTCTTGATTCTGATTTCGAACTTTTAGCATCAATAGATTCTGTAAAAGAATCTATCAAATGGTTCAACAACAACGACCAACCAGATATTGTCTTTATGGACATTCACTTGTCTGACAATATTTGTTTTGATATATTCAATAAGGTGGAAGTTACAGCTCCTGTAATTTTCACAACTGCGTACGACCAATATGCAATTGAGGCATTCAAAACAAATGGTATTGCCTATTTATTGAAACCAATTGAAGAAGAAGAACTTATCAATGCACTCAAAAAATTCCGCACCTTAACTAATACAAATATAGAATTATCATCAATTCATTCGCATATACAACAGTTATCTAATCTCAACTCTCAACTCTCAACTCTTAATTCCTACAAAGAACGTGTATTAGCAAAAGTGGGAGATAACTACCAACATATTGCAATGCAAGATGTTGCATATTTTTATAGTGAAGACCACTACACATTTGTAGCAACCAAAGACAAACAACGCTACATAATCAACTACACACTCGACACTCTTGTCGAACAGCTAAATCCACAACAATTTTTCCGAATTTCACGACAATTTATTCTAAATATAAATGCTATTAGCTCTACAACTAAACATTTCAACGGAAGATTAAAAATAACAGTAAACCCTTCATTTTCAGAAGATATATTTGTTTCCAGAAATAGAGTTTCAGCTTTTCTTGCTTGGTTAGATGGTGAAAATCTTACCATTCAGTAACAAAAAACTACCATTCGTCAGATTTTAGTTTCACACTCCACAAGATATTATTAACTTTGCAGTGCAAAAAGAAATAAAAAGCACTGCTGTGAAGCAACGCAAAAAAAATAAACAATTTAGGTTTTAGGTAATAATAAGAAAAGTCCTACGACGTGTAGTCGTGGGACTTTTTTTATCAAATTATAAATGCTATATCAAAATATTTTTGTACCTTTGCGAATGAAAATTGAGAATTAAAAGTTGAGAGTTGAAAGTTTTTCACTACGCTTTAAATTGTCAGACAAATCAGACTGGTCAGACAAATAACCCTAACTAACCTCTAACCTTTAACCCTCCAAACTATGCTCACATTTCCAAACGCAAAAATCAATATAGGACTAAATATAACAGAAAAACGACCAGATGGTTATCACAATTTAGAAACTATATTCTATCCTATAGAGTTGTGTGATACATTAGAATTTGTACAAGCCGAAGAAGCAAAATTCAGTTATAGCGGTTTAGAAATAGAAGGAGATTCAGACAATAATCTGATAATGAAAGCATACAGATTATTAAAGGAAGAATTCGATTTACCCGCAATCAATATACACCTACACAAAGCCATACCTATGGGAGCAGGCTTAGGAGGAGGGTCGGCTGATGCTGCCTTTATGCTTAAAATGCTAAATGATGAATTCGGATTAGGATTATCATCAACAAAATTACAACAAAAAGCAGTAAAATTGGGTGCCGATTGTCCATTTTTTATTGACAATAAACCTATATTAGCAAAAGGAATAGGCAATATATTTGAACCTACTACAATAAATTTATCAAAATACTATATCGTTTTAGTGAAGCCTGATGTTCATGTATCAACTGCCGAAGCATACGGAGGATGCAAACCTCAACGTTGGGCTACTCCTCTCGAAGAGGCTATAAAACGACCTATTACAGAATGGAAAGATTGTATATTCAACGATTTTGAAAAAACAGTATTCGTTGCCCACCCCGAATTGGCAGAAATCAAAGAGATGCTATATAAAAATGGTGCAATATATGCTGCGATGTCAGGTTCAGGTTCTACTATTTACGGAATTTTCAACAAAGAAATAAGTGATATAACAACTTCTATCCAATCCCAAATATACCATCTAAAATTAAAATAATGACCAATAGATTCGATTTCTACATATATCCACGTGAAGCTGATGCATCGAAACGAATATCACTACAAAATATAGGTGCATTCATTCTTGATGCTGCAGGTATGGCGGCAAATGCTCGTGGTCTCGGTATGGATTATATGCATGAACATGGATTAGCTTGGGTTACAAGTCGCATTGCTATTGAAATGAAAAAGTACCCCCATGAATACGAAACTATAAGCATAGAAACATGGGTTGAAGATTGTAGTTCAATATTTTCTACGCGTAATTTCTTAATATATAACGATAAAAAAGAAGTCATAGGTCAAGCCTCTACTCTATGGTCGATGATTGATTTCAAAACTCGCAAGATGGTTGACTTGTTGAAAACTACCAAATTAGCAGACCATGTAGTAACAACACAAAAAGAATTATTCACAATGGATAAACCAAAACGTGTTGATTACAAAGGAGAAGGAAATACAACACTGATTCATCGTGTAGTTGTCAGCGATATAGACATGAATCAGCATGTAAATTCGATGAAATATCTGCAATGGGCTATTGATACTTTATCACTTGATGATATAATGAACACAACCATTAAACGTCTCGACATAAACTATTTACGTGAAGCATTATATGGTCAGAATATAGGTGTATATCAAGCTGACATTGACAATCAAAAACGCTTTGAATTGCGTAATGAAGAAGGTTTAGCTTGTTGTAAAATACAATTAACTATGTAATGGAAGAAAAAAAGATTGACAAACGTCATAATTTCGGACAACACTGCGAATTTATGGCACGCACATATCTTGAACAACAAGGTTATATCATTCTCGAAACAAATTGGCGTAGCGGACATAAAGAAATTGACATAATAGCAAAAGATGGAAAAACTATTGTCATTGTAGAGGTTAAAGCTCGTAAAAATGAAGATTTTATATTTGCCGAAGATGCTGTTGATGAAAAAAAAATGCGCAATTTAATTAGAGCTGCTCACAACTATATTTTAACAAAAAAATTAAATTGCGAAACCAGATTTGATATTATTACACTTATATTAGACAATAACGGAGAATATAAATTAAATCACATAAAAGATGCATTTTTACCTATTATTAATGTATAAACACTAATCAATTATCTAATTTATTATGAAAAATTTAATTTTATCAGTTGCCATGGTGGCACTCTTAAGTTTAGGTCTAACTTCTTGCGATAAAGACACTCGCAAATGTTACAAATTTGTTTATGAAGTAGAAATTGCTGGTACAAAAACTGAAATTTCAACTTACGAATGGTGCTCTGCTAATGAAGCTGATGCAAAAAAAGATAACTTAGAAGAAAAATTGGACGTAAAAGTAACACGTTCTGTTGTAAAATCACACAAAACAGCTGAAGATTGTATAGCTGCAAATCTTGAAAAATAAATAATCAAAACTAAATATTTTTATTAATTAATTTTTACCGACGGGACAATGGTATATAACAGTCAACAACAATCATGAAAAAACTTTTTTATCCTTTTCTTTTCTTGTTAGTTATGGGTCTAACATTTGCATCATGCGAAAAAACAACAGAAGATGACGACAAAGACAAAGTAGAAAACACTGATCAAAATGATGAAGAAAACAATGGCGACGAAGAAAACAATGGCGACAACGACCAAAACAACACATCTGAATGCAAAATTTTTAGCGCACAATATGGCGTAGACGAAGCTGGTGCAGTGTATGTATTCGAACTTTTTACAGGTGATATTGCTATTAACGCAGATGCTACAAGTATTACAGGTTCTGGCGACGATTGTATAATAATGATGTATGCAACTCCACAAAAAGATGGATACCCTGTAGCAAAAGAATATCCAGTTATTGCAGTAGACGAAATGACTGATGAAGATACAGAATGCGTTATCGGTGGTACTGTTATTCAAGGACAACCTATTGGAACATTTGCATATGTAATTGAAGATGGTCAAGCTGTTGATGGCCTTTTGTGTGTAGGTGGCTCTGTGAAATTTGAAGGCAATGCTACAAACGGTACAATGACAGCTAATTTTGAATTTATGAATACTCAAGGTGAAACTGTTGAAAGAACATATACCTATTCTGGTAAAATGGATCTTGAAGAAATGCCAATGGAAGCACCTTCAAAAGTGAAAAGAATTAAATAAAAAAAACTAATAAAACATCAAAAAAGTCTCCTTTTGGGAGACTTTTTTGATATAACACAACATTTTTCGATAAAAAATTTATAAAATTCTTCAATTTAACAAGCTAAAAAGACCAAATACTTATCATTTTAAATATTATTAAATCAACAACTCTTAAAATTACACCCTATAAATCAAACACTTAAAAACAACATTAAAAATATTTGAAAAATAATCATAAAAATATTTGGTAGATTAAGAAAAATGTTGTAATTTTGCATCGCTTTTCCAGGAGAGATGGCAGAGTGGTCGATTGCAGCGGTCTTGAAAACCGCCGTACTGAGAGGTACCGGGGGTTCGAATCCCTCTCTCTCCGCAAGGTAAAAAATCAATCAAGGATTAAACCTTGATTATTTTTTTATTAGTGCACTTTAAAAACTTTATTAAAAATGAAAAAAGGAATTCATCCAGAAAGCTATCGTCCCGTAGCATTCAAAGACATGTCAAACGAAGAAGTATTCATCTCTCGTTCAACTGTCGCTACGAAAGAAACTATCGAAATCGATGGGGTAACTTATCCTTTGGTGAAACTTGAAATCTCAAGTTCTTCTCACCCTTTCTACACTGGCAAAACTAAATTGGTTGACACTGCTGGTCGCGTAGATAAGTTCTT
>JAZRJN010000055.1:0-2538 GCA_045645785.1 Candidatus Aphodosoma sp.
GTCCAAGTTGTTTTTTCGAGGAAGTCGGTTGTTTTGCGTACACCCATAATTTGGTTTGTTGAAGCAAAGTTAGCTGCAAGACCACCACCTTTTGAATTCTGTACCAATACGATAAGAATCAAAATGATAGCAAGAATAACAATTAAAATTGTAAGTAGTGAATACATTTTTTACTGTTTTTTATTGTGATTATTTATTATTGTTTCAAGGAATTTTATTTGGAGTGCAAAGTTAGCACTTTTTTTTGGATTATTCAAACTTATTGCCCTTAAAATTTCTATTGCTTCTGAATATTTTTGTTCGCGGATGAGTTTTTTTGCGTTTTCTTCGGTAAATTCTTCGGAGAATTGAGAATTATTTGTTGGACTTGTCTGACCTGTTGGACTTGTCTGACCTGTCGGATTAGTCGGAGATTCGGACTTGTCGGACGTTTCTCGCATCTCGCGTCTCGTGTCTTGTGTCTCGTGTCTATTTTGTCGTGCAAGGCGGGCTGCTTTGAGTTGGGCTGCGAGTTGTTGTAGTGATTGTTTTTGTTCGGGATTTTGTTCTAATGTGAAATAGTCGGGGGTTGCGAGTTGAGAGTTGAGAATTGAGAATTGAGAATTAGTTATTTCGTTGTCTGTTGTTTCGTTTGTTGGGGTGTCGTTAGTAATTAGGTAGTTGTAGAAGAGACGGCGATTGGAGATGTGCATGCCGTATTTCATCAATTCGTCTTCGAAGATTGCGTCGTCGTTGATGTATAGAGAACGGAGATAAATCCAATGTAGAGATTCGCAATAGGGGTATATTTCGACTAAATGGCGTAATTCGCCACTCGAGGCGTTGGCTACGAGTTTGGGGTTGGTTAGGTATTGGGTTATTTCTGCGCGGTTCATGATTTTAGTCAATGGTAGATATTGGATTTTACCAGTTGGCGACGGTGGCGTTGAATATTTGGTCGATGATTTCTTCTATCATTTCGTCAATGAGGGAATCTTGCACATCGTTTAGGGTGCTTGAACTTGGGAATGTACGATTGGCTGAATAGCTGTTATCGGTTTCATCGCCTGTTACGTTGTTGATAAAGTGGACTTTTACGGTGAGCGTTAGTCGGTTTTCTGCAGCTAAGGCATTTGCTCCTACAGAGAGAGGTACGAGATTGTAGCCTGTGATTGCGCCTGATATGTCGAGGTCGCCACCAGCTTTTACTATATTCAGACGAGTTTGAGAGGCGTAGATGTTGTTTAGTTCGTCGTTGAATTTGGTAGTGAGTGGAGGGTATACCAATGCTGCATTGTTAGGAAATTCGGCAATGGATATACTTTTTGTTTTGGAATAGTCAATACTCGCTCCATTGAATTTGTAGGAGATGGTGCATGATGCAGCAAGTATGATTGTGAGTATTGCAAGTGTTATGAGGCGTTTCATTATTCTAATCCGTATTCTTTGATTCGACGATATAGTGTGCGTTGTGAAATGTTGAGTTCTTCGGCTGCACGACGACGATTACCTTTGTATTTATCGAGGGCGCGGATAATCATATCACGTTCGGCATCGGTGAGTGATAGTGATTCTTCTATATATTCTTCGGTGTCTTCTACTGCAGTATTGGCATCTACGAAATGAGATTGATGTGAAGTGTGAGGTGTGTGCACAATATTTAAGCGGTCAGATTCGTGATGAGTTGGAGTTGGATAGTAAGTTGGTTCGGTGTGAATAGGCTGTGCTACATGTTCAGGTGTGCGGTTAGCCATGAGGTCGGCAATTACCTTTTTCATTTCAGCCATATCTTTTTTCATATCGAACAATACTTGATAGAGGATTTCGCGTTCGTTTGCAAAAGATTTTTCTTCGTGGAGTTGTTGAGTACCGAAAAGAGTAGGTAAATTGCTTGTTTGTTGTTGTGGAAGATATGTTTGTAGTGTTATAGCATCGATTTCGCGTTCTTGTTCGATGACCGAAATTTGTTCAGTTACGTTTTTGAGTTGGCGAACATTACCTCGCCAGTAGTAGTTTGTGAGTACGTTTTGCGCTTCGGGTGTAAGTTTGATTACTGGCATTTTGTATTTTTCGGCAAAGTCGGTAGCAAAGCGACGGAACAAAAGTGGAATGTCCTCTTTGCGTTCGCGCAAAGGTGGAATGTGGATAGGCACAGCATTGAGACGATAGTAGAGGTCCTCGCGGAAACGGCCATCGGCAATGGCTTGAAGCATATCTACATTGGTAGCAGCCACAACGCGTACATTGGTTTTCTGTACTTTAGATGAGCCTACACGCATAAATTCGCCTGCTTCTAGCACACGCAATAGGCGTACTTGGGTAGATAGAGGTAATTCGCCTACTTCGTCGAGGAAGATAGTGCCACCATTGGCTTCTTCGAAATAGCCTTTGCGGTCGGATGTAGCACTGGTGAAAGAGCCTTTTTCGTGACCGAAAAGTTCGGAGTCGATAGTGCCTTCGGGTATAGCACCGCAGTTGACAGCGATGTATTTATTGTGTTTGCGTGCGCTGTATTGATGGATGATTTGAGGGAAATTCTCTTTACCAACACCACTCTCG
>JAZRJN010000056.1:0-1747 GCA_045645785.1 Candidatus Aphodosoma sp.
TGGTCGTACCCTCAGTGAGGCAATCATTATTCTCGACGAAGCACAAAACACCTCTGTCCAACAAATTAAGATGTTCCTCACACGTATGGGTCTCGGTTCGAAGATGATAATCACAGGCGATATGACCCAAATCGACCTTCCACCACAACAAAAATCTGGTCTCAAAGATGCAATGGAAGTCCTTAAAGACATAAAAGGTATTAGCTTTGTGCACTTTAACCAAAAAGATATCGTGCGCCACAAACTCGTTCAGCGCATCGTTGATGCTTACAATAAACACTGAAAAGACAAAATAACATAAAAACAAAAATTTATGTTATTTTGTTATTCTGTCTAAAAAATATTTGATATGAAACGTTCTACTTTTGGTTCAAAATTTGGTATGCTTGCTGCCGCAGTGGGTTCGGCAGTAGGTCTTGGCAATATTTGGAAGTTTCCTTATCTTGCAGGTGAAAATGGCGGTGGTGCCTTTATCATTGTCTACTTGTTGTGCGTATTGTTCTTAGGTGTACCTGCGTTGTTGTCCGAATTGTCGCTTGGCTACATTGGTCGCAGCAATGGTATAGGTGCTATGCGCAACATAACTGGCAATAATCGTTGGGCTTCTATAGGCATACTTGGCTTTTTGGGGTCATTCATCATTCTAGGTTTTTATTTTGTAGTAGCAGGGTGGAGCCTTGAGTTTGTTTATCAGTCAGTTCAAGGTGCTTTTGTTGGTGCGTCAGGCGAAACAATAGCCTCTAATTTCGATGCATTTCGTTTTGATACATGGCGACCATACCTATGGATATTCGTCTTTATAGCCCTTACTGCAGGCGTGTTGTATGCAGGTGTAGAGAAAGGTATTGAAAAGTGGAGTAAAGTGCTTATGCCTATGTTGTTTGCTATTGTAGCTTATCTTTGTGTATATGCTATTTTCTTGCCAAATTCGGGCGAAGGTTATCGCTTCTATTTCGATACTGATTTCTCAAAAATCACACCATCGGTCATCATTGCTGCATTAGGTCAAGCTTTCTTTTCTTTATCTCTTGGCATGGGTGCTATGATGATATATGGTTCATACATTGAGCGAGGTACAAATCTTGCTAAAACTTCTATTCAAATTGCTTCGCTTGATACATTAGTGGCAATACTCGCAGGTTTAGTGGTGTTTCCAGCTGTATTTTCTTTTGGTATCGACCCAGCTGCAGGTCCTCAACTTGTATTTATTACTCTCCCTACTGTATTTGCACAGATGACAGGAGGCTATATCTTCTCTGTGCTGTTCTTTTTGTTGGTAGCCGTGGCGGCACTTACATCTACAATATCTATCCTCGAGGTACAGATAGCCACTGTGGCAGAGGAGTTCAAGATGAATAGAAAGCTTTCTCTCGTTCTCATGTCGGTGATTATGTTGGTTGTATGTTGTTTGTGTTCCTATTCTTTATTGCCAATCGAAGGTGGTAACCCTATTAGTATTTTTGGTATCACACTCTTCGATGTATGCGATATGCTTACCTCTTATATCATTCTTCCTCTTGGAGGTTTGCTCATAATGCTATATCTCGGATGGTTCTATAAGAAAGAGGATTTGCATTATATACTTACAGTAGAAACAAAATGTCCAGAGTGGCTTTTTAGTGTGTATTATTTTACTCTCCGCTATATTGCTCCATTGCTTTTGTTTGCAGTATTTTTACAACAATTAGGTGTATTTAATTAAAAATATATCGTTAAAAAAAAACTTCATTCTATAAGTAGAATGAAG
>JAZRJN010000057.1:0-1693 GCA_045645785.1 Candidatus Aphodosoma sp.
TTGCTTGATGCTATGGGCAAGATACACACCAAAATGCCAAATTTGCGATTACTCGTTGCTGGCGAGTTTTATGAGCAAGAAGAGCTTTATCGTAAACAAATTGCCGACAATGGGCTAACTGATAAGGTTATAATTCGTAACGAATTTATTCCTGATGCCGATTTGCGTAAATATTTTGGTGCTGCCAATCTTATTGTGCAACCTTACAAAACTGCCACTCAAAGTGGTGTAACGCAAGTGGCTTTCCATTTCGAAAAACCTATGTTGGTCACTAACGTAGGAGGTTTAGGCGAGATTGTGCACGACCATCAAATGGGCTATGCCACCGAACCAAATGCCGATGCTATTGCCGATGCTATCGTCGACTATTACGAAAACAACCGACAAGAGGATTACACTCAATACCTTATTCTTGAAAAAGAGAAATATTCTTGGAGTATATTGACAAAAGTATTTCTCAAAATCAAGGATCTAATTGATAATATGTAGTTTTGTATATCTCTAACCTCTAACCTTTAACCTCTAACCTCTAACCTAAACTATGAATATAGCAGTTGTATTAGCTGGTGGCGTAGGTGCGCGAGTGGGTGGCAATATGCCGAAACAATTGTTGCCCCTTGCCGATGGAAAGACTATATTAGAGCATTCGGTCGATGCATTTGAGCAAGCTGAGTGTATTGATGAGGTTTGTATCGTTATGCATCCCGACTATATTGCTGAGGCTGAGAAGATGTTGCAAGCGAATGGTTGGACTAAAATGCGTCATATTATCCCTGGAGGTAAAGAGCGTTGGGAGTCTAGTGTGAATGCAATTTGTAAGTATCAAGATATTTTGTCGGAAGACGAATTTGCTACAGCTAATATACTACTTCATGATGCAGCACGTCCGTTTGTGAGTCAGCGGATTATAGCGGATGTGTGCAACGCACTTAAAGAGCATGAGGCTGTGGTTGTGGCAATACCATCAACTGATACTGTTTATGAAATGCAAGATAGTTGCGTGGCTCGTATTCCTAATAGGTCAACTATTATGCGAGCGCAAACTCCACAAGCATTTCGTTTGCCGCTTATAGCTAAGGCATATCATATTGCACTGAATAGTGAAAATATGCAAGTAACAGACGATTGTGGTGTTGTCTTTAACCTCATACCAGCACAACCAATACACATCGTCTTAGGCGAAGAACAAAACAAAAAAATAACATTTAAAGAAGATATATAAAATGGTAGATAAAAATTTTTGCATGAGTTCGTATTTAGCATTTCGCTATATTGAACGTGATGGGATTGATTTTTATGAAGGATTGCATCATCAAAATATACCACTGCCAGACGAATCAAAATTTACATTTGTTCGTACTGCACAAGATATTGATGTTGCAATTCAAAAAGTTTTTGATAATCTTAAAGGCGAAAAATTAGGTATTTGTTTATCTGGAGGAATGGATTCGGCTATATTGGCTTCGTATATGCGTGGTTGTGATGCTTATACATTTCGTTTTTTGGGCGGAGAGTATCAAAAAGAGGAGTTGGCTCGTGCAGAATACTATGCGCAATATTATGGTTTGAATCTTCATTATGTAGATATAGATTGGAATACTGTTGAGCAATATCTTCCAATTGTTATGCGAGTAAAAAATGCCCCTGTGCATTCAATTGAACCACAACTTTATCAAGCGGCTATTCAAGCAAA
>JAZRJN010000058.1:0-7122 GCA_045645785.1 Candidatus Aphodosoma sp.
TATTAAGGTTGACCCTATCTGTTCGAGAGAATTTAGGGGTCAAAAAGTCAATATTGCAGAGCATACAGCGATTGTTTTTACCTCAATTGTGGGTATAAAACACTTTTTCCGTTTGGCTGAAGAGACTCGCGTGAAGATTAACGATGATTGGCGTTATTTCTGTATTTCGCCATCTGTTGCAAATTATTTGCAAAAGTATATCAACTATCGCAAACGTAAAGTTTTCTTCCCAGAAACAGGTCGTTTGGCTGATATGTTTGCGCTTATTGATAAGCATGCCGAAGAGAAATTTTTGGTAGTATTACCGGATAACAACAACGAAGAGGTAATTGCAATGCTCGATGGACATAAGGTTAATCATAGCATTGGTCTTATGTATCGTACCGTAAGCAACGATTTCACTCCTGAAGAAGAGTTTAATTACGACATGTTGTTGTTCTTCTCTCCTCAAGGTATTGCTGCTTTGAAAAAGAACTTCCCAGAATTCGACCAAGGCGAAATCGTAATCGGTTGTCTTGGTGCAACTACTGCACAAGCAGCCAAAGAAGCTAATTTTCGTGTTGATATCGAAGTCCCATCGCCAAAATACACATCTATGACTGTGGCGGTCGATGACTTCATCAAAGAAAATCACAAACGTCGATAAAAGGTCAACGGTCAACGGTCGATAGTCAATAGTAGGGACGTAGCGTGCTACGTCCTTTCTTTTCCTTAAAAATGCAAGATATAAAACTTACATTCAATAAATCACAGCACCTTTGTGGTGAGACCACAATATCGCAACTATTCCGTGAGGGCAAAGCCTTTTTGGTTTTTCCGTTGCGTGTAGTCTATCGTGTGATGCCACGCGATGTAGGGACGTATGGTTCGTGCGTCCGTGATAATCGACCATCGGTGCGAGTATTAACCTCTGTGCCTAAAAAGCAATTCAAACATGCTGTCGACCGCAATCGTTTCAAACGCCTAATTCGCGAATCTTATCGACTCCAACAACACGAACTCAATGAGGTGTTAGACGCTAACGGCTTAGTGATGGACGTAGCCTTCACCGCTGTACATAACCAAATTCCTAAATTTGATTACTTGAAAAGTCGAATGGGCAAAATAATACAAGTTCTAAAGGAACAAGGAGTAGGGAGTAAGGAATAAGGAGTAGGGAACAGGGAGTAAGGAGAATGTGATATTATAATTATGCATTATGAATTAATTTAAAGTGAAGCGTATTTTAGAGTATATATTATTGATACCGATATATTTTTATCGGGCATGTATATCGCCAATGTTTCCACCGACATGTCGATTCACCCCCACATGCTCACAATATGCCATAGAAGCAATCAAAAAACACGGACCATTCAAAGGTCTTTGGCTCGCTATCAAACGCATTTCGCGTTGTCATCCATGGGGTGGTAGTGGTTACGACCCAGTACCATAAATAAAAAGTAGGCTATGCCAAATGGTATAGCCTACTTTTCTTTGGTTTTGTATCTGCTGAATAATTTAAGATTGAAGATATGGCAAAGAACCTCGAAGAGGTTCAATGTGCGTAACTGCGGGTACCCGACGAAGGAGGGCACCTGCAGAGAGGCGAAAGCACTCTCCCCCTCTCCTCTCTACGACCTCGAAGAGGTCGAACCATATCTGTATATGTTAGACGTCTCCAACGTCGCAAGTATCAGTTCTGGTTATGCAGGAGGGTTTTATTATACTTTTCAAATTCTTTATAAAGAAGTTCGAATTGAAAAGCATAGGTTGATTGTGTATTATAATGATTTTGTAAACACAATGGTGTCATTATATGGAGAGTCACTTTTCTATAATGATATTTCAGTTAAACCTGTACTAATAAAGGAAGAAGCTAAAAATAAACTTAAAGAATCTGATTCTCAAATAATAGATGAATTTATAACATCGGAAGGAGAATTGTTGATTTATGTAGAAAAATCAAAAGGCGTTTATTTGTGCTATAAATTTGTGGTTTCTCCTCAAGGTTCAGAGCCTTATTACTATTATATTTCAGCAAAGACAGGAGAAGTTATTGCTAAGAAACAAGACCATGAGTTTTAGTTAATTGAACTTATAGAAATAAAAAGAGGTTGCATTTGTTAGTGCAACCTCTTTTTTGTGTTATTTCTGTGCGATTGTTTCTTCGAACCAAGATTTGAGGAGTTCGAATTGTTCATCGCGGGTCATGTTGGAGTTGTCGAGGAGGCGGGCGTCGTCGGCTTGGCGGAGAGGTGATTCGGCGCGGTGAGTGTCACGATAGTCGCGTTCTTGCACGTTTGCCAATACGTCGGCGTATGGTTGCTCTTCGCCTTTAGCTTTGAGTTCGTCATAACGACGTTGTGCGCGTACTTCGGCTGTTGCTGTTACAAATACTTTTAGTTCGGCATTAGGGAACACCACAGTGGCAATGTCGCGACCATCCATCACTACGCCACCTTCTTTGCCCATCTCTTGTTGGAGGGCAACTAAAGCGCGGCGCACGAATCCGATAGCCGATACACGACTTGCTCCATTAGCAACTTCGAGGGTACGAATGCGTGACTCTACATCCACGCCATTCAACACTGTGTGTTGTACGCCATCTACTGTTGTGAATGATATTTTGATGTTGCTTAATGCTTCATTTAAGCCGATTTCATCGATATTTTCGGCATCTATGAGATTGTGGTCGATAGCATAAAGAGCTACTGCGCGATACATTGCGCCTGTATCTACGTATGTATAACTTGCATATTTTGCTAAAGCCTTTGCCATTGTGCTTTTGCCACATGACGAAAAACCGTCAATTGCTACTACTATTTTTTTCATAATCTATAAAGATATAAGACACGAGACACGAGATGCGAGACGGTCTTTTTATTTTATTCCAAAGTCGGAGAGGTTAGTTGAGAATGTTACGTTATATCCAAGGCTGCCTGTTTGATAAGGCACGATTGAGAATCCTACGTTGAATTTGTAAGCATGAAAACCAGCACCGAATGCGAAGCCTGCAATTGAGCGTTTGTCTTTAATTGCCATTTCCATTTGGCGACGGTGGTTGTATGATGCTACAATATAGAAGTTTTTGTGAGGAAGTATTTCCACTGCCCATATAGTGTGGCGGAAAAACATATCGGCACCGATGGCTGCTTTAGTTTTGCCATTCATTTTATCAGCAACTCCATTACCTAAACCATAATTCAAATCCCATGTTTGCATGTTGTGCAATGTCAAATGAAAACGGAGTGGGGCTTTAGGCAATTTTTGTGATACAGCAATTTGTAGGTCGATAGGCAATAGTTCTTGTTTTTTACTTGGGTCGAGACTATTGTAGCCATTGAATTGGAATCCTACATTACGGAGAACAAGACCTGCCGAGAAGAGAGCTTTTTTGTTGTGATACGAGAACCCGAGGTCGAAGCCAAGACCAGATGAGAAATAGCGTTCGTAGAACGAAAATATTGGTTTCATCGTGATTCCCATAGTCCAGCGAGGCGATAACCAGCGACAATACATAGCCGTAATTGCCATATCTTTGGCTGTGAATGTGCCGAGTTCTTGGTTGAATTCGTTGGTTTCGATGAAAGTACCATAGTCGATATAATGCACACCGAATGCCATGAAATCTTTGTCGCTGAAATTACGACCATATATTGCAGAACCAATATTTACATCGTTGAACATATTGGTGTAGTTAAGACCAAGGAAATTGTGGGTTTTCTCTGAAAGTAGGGCAGGGTTGGCAAATGCAAAGTTGAGGTCGTCATCATATAGTGTGATATTAGTGCCACCAAATGCTGCTTGGCGTGCACCTGTTGGCAGACTCAAGAATTGGAAAATTCCTGTGCCAGCTTGCGCACTAATTGATGCGACAAACAATAAAATGGTAAATATGTGTAATAGTCGTTTAATCATAGTGATTGAATAACGGCAAAATAATGGTATATATTGTTTATGTTGGATTTTTTCAACCTTTAACTCTCAACTCTCAATTCTCAACTACAATGACTTCGTCCATAGGGAAGTCGAATGGTTCGGTTGGTACTTCAGGTACGATTTGGAATTGAAAGCAGACTCCAAGGCGGTAGGCATTAGGGTGTTTTATAAGGAAACGGTCGTAATAGCCTTTTCCTCTGCCTAAGCGGTTTTTGTTGTTGTCGAAGGCTACACCAGGAACTACTATTAAATCAATAGTACCATCGTATGGTTCTGCGATAGGTTCGAGAATGTCGAAATCGCCTACAACCCATTGGGTTTCAGGAGTTATTTCGACAGGGATAATGTCGTCGCCTTTTACGGTAGGAAGTATTACGCATTTGCCTGCCGCAAGGGCGCGGTCGAATAGTGGGCGCACATCAACCTCATCCCATAGAGGATGATAGAGCATAACGATATTGGCATTATGATAGTGTTCGTTTGTCTCAATTTGCTCAGTTACAGGCAATGACATTTGTAGTAATTCTTCTTTGCCAATGCGTTTTTTTTCGGCACGGATGGCTTTGCGTATTTCTTGTTTCATTTTTTAAAGATATTTAGACTCGAGACACGAGATGCGAGATTTATAGTCTAATGTCTTGTGTCTTTTATCTTTTGTCTAATTAACGTGCAAAGTTACTAAAAAGTTTTGAGAATTCAAATATAATTTGTAATTTCGTGGTTTGAAAAGTTAGATGTGAAAATAGGTTTAACTAAGAGTATTATTACTCATTATTCATTACTCGTTACTCGTTGAAAATATGATTGATAAACAGACGGTAGATAAGATATTGGATGCAGCACAGATAGTTGATGTTGTAAGCGATTTTGTCACTTTACGAAAACGTGGGGTGAATTATATTGGTTTGTGTCCGTTTCATGATGAAAAGACGGGGTCGTTCACTGTTTCGCCAGCAAAGGGTATTTTCAAATGTTTTGGATGTGGTAAAGGTGGTGGCCCTGTGCATTTTATTATGGAGCATGAGCAGTTGGATTATCCTGGGGCGTTGAAATATTTGGCTAAAAAATATCATATTGAGGTTGTTGAAAAAGAGCTGACACCAGAGGAGCAACAGTCGCAATCGGATAGAGAGGCGATGTTTGCGGTGAATACGTGGGCGCAGTCCTATTTTACGCAACAGATGAATAATACGGCAGATGGTAGGGCTATAGGTTTATCATATTTTCGTGGGCGTGGATTTACTGATGAAACCATTGCAAAATTCGGGTTAGGATATTGTCTTGATAAGTCGGATGCTATGACAATGGCAGCATTGAATAGTGGCTATAAAGCCGATTTTATCGAGAAATGCGGCTTGGGTAGTCGTCGTGATAATGGTACTTGGTATGATAGATTTAGAGGTAGGGTGATATTCCCAGTGCATACATTGTCGGGCAAGGTGGTGGCATTCGGTGGTCGTGTGTTGAAAAAAGACGATAAAACCGCCAAATATGTCAATTCGCCAGAGAGCGAGATATATCACAAAAGTAACGAATTATACGGTATTTATTTTGCAAAACAGTCGATAGTTAAGCAAGATAGATGTTTTTTGGTGGGGGGTTATACCGATGTTATCAGTATGCACCAAGCAGGGATTACTAATGTAGTGGCATCGTCAGGAACGTCGCTCACGCCTGGACAAATTCGATTGATTCATCGTTTTACGCCGAATATTACTGTGCTTTATGATGGGGATGCGGCAGGTATAAAGGCTTCGATTCGTGGTATAGATTTGTTGCTCGAAGAGGGTATGAATGTGAAGGTGGTTTTATTGCCTGATGGCGAGGACCCTGACTCGTATGCACAAAACAATAATGCGTCGGATTTCATCGATTTTATAGATAAAAATCAGGTGGATTTCATTCGATTTAAGATACAGTTGTTGTTGAACGAGATAGGCAATGACCCTATAAAACGAGCAGGTTTGATACAAGATGTGGTGCACTCGATTTCGTTGATACCTGACAATATTGTGCGCTCGGTGTATGCTAAAGAGTGTGCTATTCAGTTGGAGATAGATGAAAAGGTGGTGCTTGCCGAAATACAGAAGATTTTGCGTGCAAGACGCGAAAAAGAGTTGGCGAGAAAATCGAATGGCGACTATACTCCGCAAAGTTATGCGACAGAGGAGAAGCACGACACTAATCCTGCATATAGACAAGAGGGCGTTACTTCATCTGCTTTAGGTGGAGTACCCGAAGGGGAAGAGGGGTCTCAACTCTCAACTAATTCTCAATTCTCAATTCTCAATTCTCAATTTTTGAAGGAGGAGATGAATATTTTGCATTATTTGGTGCGATATGGGGGTGAGTATTTGTTTGCTTTGAAAGATGGTACGTTGCAGACTGTGGGTGGATTTATTTTGAAATCTTTGGCGGAAATTGCAGGAGAAGATGGTAATATATTTCATAATCCATTGCACCAGCGTATGTTAGAAGAAATGCGAGAGGTTGCAGCAGGGGTGAATACGGCAAAATATTTTACTAATCATATTGACCTTGATATTTCGGCAAAGGCGGCAGAGTTGCTGACTGACAAGTACACTTTGTCGAAAATACACACAAAGCAGGATGAATATACCGGTGACCCTACGAATGAGAAGGCAAAACGAGAGCATCAAGTGAAGTTAGAAACACAGCGAAAAGAGAATCTAGCTCGTGAGGTGAATACCGTAATTCATGAGTATAAATCGGCAATAATTTTGCATCGTGAGCATGAAATAGACCGAAAAATCAGACAGGCTCAGGAGTCGGGAAAATTTGATGAAATTATGGATTTTATGCGACAAAAGCAAGTGATTATAGAGCAGAAGAAGGCATTGATGAAAGAGATAGGAGGGCGTGTGGTTTTGTGGCGGAGGTGATGATTTGTTAATTTCAATATTTTTTTGTAACTTTGCACGATATTTGTATAAAGTACAAAATGTAGTCAACTGACTAATTATAAATTATTAAAAATATTAACAATGGTGAGTTTCGGGTCTTGATACTCGCTATTCGCCACTAAAAGTCTAAGAAAAGGTATGATTTATTCTCACGAAGTAGAACACATGTGTGTTGTTGCTAAAGGAGCTAATCACGCTTCAGCTCCAATTCCTCAAGAAGGAAAATGGACTCGTGCTAAAGAGATTAAAGACATCAATGGTCTTACTCACGGTATTG
>JAZRJN010000059.1:0-6018 GCA_045645785.1 Candidatus Aphodosoma sp.
AACAAACCAAACCTTTTCACCCTTTTTTTATTAACTTTGCATAACAAAAATATCCACCTATAAAACTCATCTCAAAATGAAACACATCACACTAATAATCACCCTCATCGCACTCCTCGCCTGTACCAACCACAAAGCCCAAAACACCAATAGCGAACCGCAAGACACAATCCAAAATCAACAGTCAACAATCAACAGTAATGAAAATTGTCACCCTGTCTTAGGGGAACGAGCGGAACCAACGGTCTTGAGCCGAATGGCGAAAAATGACGAAGGGGATTCATTCCTCACTCCTAACTCCTCACTCCTCACTCCAAAAACTCTTCTTCTCGGCAAATTCACCCCTGCCTCAGTCACCAACTTTGTAGTAATCCCCGACCACATGTCCACCCACAAAGGTCTCTACTGCGAAAAACAAACCTTCAATGCCTACCTCGCCATGCGCGACTCTGCCCTCCGCGAAGGCATAACCCTCACAATAGTATCCGCCACACGCAACTTCGACCGTCAACAACAAATATGGGAGCGCAAATGGCAAAACACACAAGGCAACGACTCAACCAAAGTACGACAAATCATGCGTTTCTCTTCAATGCCTGGCACCTCACGTCACCATTGGGGCACCGACCTCGACTTCATATCCGTAGAAACTGACTATTGGACTCGTGGCGAAGGTCTCCATATCTACAACTGGCTATGTGCCAACGCCCACAAATTTGGTTTTTTTCAACCCTACACCGCTGACCCTACCCGCACAGGCTATGCCGAAGAACGCTGGCATTGGTCCTATGCCCCACTCTCAAAACCCTATCTCGAAGCTTACCAACAAAAAATTACCGCCGAAGACATCTCTGGCTTCAGCGGTAGTTATCTTGTCGATTCTCTGAATATCATCGAATCTCACGTATTTGGAATTGAATATTAATAGTTTAGTATTTAGATATTAGAGCTTAGAAACCATTCGACACTAATAACTAGTAACTAGTAACTAATTAAAAGCTATATCCTATACCAAGACCGAGAATTGTTTTAAATTGCACGCGTGGTCCTTGAACAGCAACGCCATTAGCATCCAATTCTACATTGCCGTCTTTATCTGTTTTATTAAACAACACACGGTCATAATATTTCAATTGTGTACCAAGAGATACATTCAACACTTTAAGGAATTGATAAGAAATTGAAAAATCCCAATCAAGATCAACGTGTGGTTTTGCTGAATAAGGAGTAAACACAGTCACTGTAGAGATAACCTTAAGATTTTCAATTTTATCATAGTTCACACCAGCTTTAAGCGAAGCACCAAACTCAGCTTGATAATTACGATTACACAAACCAGTTATAGGATCAAGGTGTTTTTCTACATAATCAGCACCGAAATATTTTGCACGCAAATCAACATTTGTAGCAGTAGTAATACGACCTGCAACTGGTGACACATACACTGAAAAAATGCTATTTGGTTTCCAGTCGATACCGACAGAGAGGTCAGTATAAGAAGGTGTCATGATTTGTGAAATTGGTGTAAGTTCGTCTTGCGAATAATCATAACCATAAGCATATTGCGTTTTGAACGAACCAAGAGCTGTCAAATACCAAGATTTAGCCATTTCCCAACCGAATTTAGTAGAAATGTTAATCTTATCATTAGTTTTTTGCCAATCATGTTTACTATTTTCCACATAACTTTCACCAAAATCGGTATCAATGTTAGAATCCCAAGCAAATGGACCATTTTTATAAAGGAACGACACGTTAGCCGCAGCTACCATATTAATATTGTTATTACCACCAGCTGCCCAATTTACAAGGCCTGTAGCTGACGCATTGAAGGTAACAATACCAGAAATCTTCCAATTAGATTCTTTTTTCTCTGGTTCTTCTGCTTTTGTTGTTTCAATAATTTTAGCAGCTTCTGATTGAGCTGATTGAGCAACTGCTTTTGCAGTGTCATCGGCATTAGCAGCAAACACCATTGTGCTAAGCGCAAAAATTGAGAGTAATAATTTTTTCATAAATTTAGATTATTAATAGCGAATAGCGAGTAACGAGATTACAAGCTACGCTTGTTATTTAATTATAATAGAATATATCTTTTGTCCAGCTTTATATTCCTGAATTGCAGGTATAGTATCCCCCTCTGCATCAACAAACTCAAACACACCCTTGTACTGATGAGTATGTCCACCTAACACTAAATATACATCTTTCACACCCGCAATCAACGTACTATCCGAAACATTATTAAAAATAGTATCATCATGTAATCCTAAATGAGATAGCACAATTATATAATCACAACCCAAATCTCTCTTAAGCAGATTCACATGACGATTAACCGACTCTATTGGATCCTGATATTTTATTCCTTCAATATTCGATTGCAAAATAAGTCCTTCTGGATTAACACAAACTCCTATCACACCCACTTTCCAACCGCCTTGTTCTAATACAACGTATGGTTTCACCAACGATGCAAGAGCAGTTTCTCCAAAATCATAATTAGCACAAACCACCGAAAAATCCATCTCTCTTATCCGTGCTGCAAGAGTATCAATCCCATAATCAAATTCATGATTTCCTAACGTCACTGCATTATATCCCATAAGATTATATGCCTCCACTTCAAGACGTCCTTTGAATATATTAAAGTATGGTGTACCTTGCCACATATCACCCGCATCAAGCAATATTGTATTTTCGTTCAATGCTCGCAACGAATCAATAATTGCAGCACGAGCCTCAAACCCTCCTTTACCTTTCAACGGCTCTACCTGACTATGCGAATCATTTGTAAATATTATTTGTAATGGCTGACGCTCATTTTTTTGATTACAAGCCACCAGCACACATAGCGAACAAATCAATATACCTATATATTTTTTCATCATTTCACTATTATACGATTATCAAGTTTTGATGATATTTTCTCACCTTTTATCGTTGCACAAGTCACATAATCAAACATTGCATCACGCATCATCATATTCAATGGCGTAGATTTTATATAATTTGCCAATGGCTCCAATTGGTCATTACCCCACGACAAATAATCTGTCGACACCACCTTATACACTCTCGCGGTATCAATCTCTTCACCTCCTACTTTCACATCTTCTGCTTTACCATCACGAATTGCCAATGTCATACCTGCTATCGATTCCCCTCCCTTCACTGCAACTGCATCGGCGAGCGCAAGTATATCCGACCCTTTATATTCTAACACAAGCAAAGAATTATCAAATGGCAAAATTTCAAAAACATCACCAATAGTAATAGGTCCAGCAAACAAAGTACGACGAATACCTCCGATATTAGTTACCGCCATATCTACATCTGCAATATATTTTCTTCCTTCAGTCAATAAAATATCTGCTATCAAATTCGTAAGTTTACTTTCAGGCTTACCTACCTCCATCATTTCCGCCACCTCTCCTATAACGACATTCATCGACGTCTCTTTTTCTGCTTTATATGGCGCAATCAACGAATCCATTGCTTCATTTTGCAACGAGCCATCGACATCAATCAACTGAATATCTACTATCTCAGGCTGACTCTGCTGCTTTTTGCCATGAAACATAGTCGCAGCCACGACGCAGGCAACAATCACAAATGTAGTTACTATCTTCTTCATAATCAATCTTTATGTTCAAGTTGATATCCAAAGTTACGCAATTTACGCTCTCTATTACGCCAATCTTTTTCCACCTTCACATAAAGCTGCAAAAACACCTTTTTCTCAAAAAATGCCTCAATATCCTTACGAGCCTCTGTTCCCACTTTACGCAACGCAGCACCCTGTTTGCCGATAATAATACCTTTTTGAGAATCACGTTCACAGAATACCACCGCACTAATACGAATAATATCTTCCTCTTCCTTAAATTCTTCAACCATCACCTCTACCGCATACGGAATCTCTTTGTCATAATTCAACAAAATCTTCTCACGAATAATCTCATTCACAAAGAAACGCTCTGGACGGTCAGTCAACGCATCTTTATCAAAAAATGGTGGCGAATCAGGCAACAACGCCTTGATTCTCTCAAACAACTGCTCAATACCAAATTTCTCTGCTGCCGAAATAGGGAATATCTCTGCCGCAGGCAACTCTCTTTTCCAAAATTCAACCAACTCCTCCAATCGCTTTTGATCAATCAAATCAATTTTGTTAATAATCAAAATCGTATTCACATGATCCATCTTTTTCACTTTATCCAAGAAAAAAGCATTCTTTTCAGCCGAATCCAATACATCAGTTACATACAACAACACATCCGCATCTGTCAATGCCGACTGCGAAAATCCGAGCATCGCCTCCTGCATCTTATAATTAGGCTTCAATACTCCCGGAGTGTCAGAATATACAATTTGGAAATCCTCGCCATTCACAATACCCATGATACGGTGGCGAGTTGTCTGCGCTTTCGACGTAATAATAGAAATTCTCTCGCCAACAAGGGCGTTCATCAACGTAGATTTACCCACATTCGGGTTACCTACAATATTTACAAAACCTGCTTTGTGTGACATAGTTAAATAGATAATCCGTCGTTTTTAACGAGTAAAGTTTCTTCACCTTACTACTTACGACTTCTATGGTGCAAAATTACAAAAAAATATCCATTCCACCAAAAGCATAATCAACAAGCAAATACAAAACTATAAAAAATAAAAAAGCCAACCTCTACCACCGAGAGGCTGGCGAATAATATAATAGCCCAACTATTTAACAATTAATTGCGAAGTTTCTACAATTTGATTATCAATTACCAATCGCAATACATACACACCACTACCAAGTCCAGTATCTTTAACGCCACAACATTCCACGTTTGGATTTATCCAGATTGTTCGTTAATATTCAATTGGTTTTTCTATCGAATTCTCTCCGCAACTTACCAATAAAATTAATGCAAATGTCACAATAATAAAAATTAAATTCTTCATAGTACCTCCGATTTTAATTGGTTAAAAAAAATAAAATTATTAAACATCCACCTTAAAGCAAAAATAATTTACTAAAAAAAAGATATTCTTGCACAAAAAAATACTACTAGTTAACACACAAAATCATAAAAAGCAAATATTTTTTTTAAAAATTACATAAAAAATACTAATATCTCAAAAAATATACACCTCGCATTGTATATTATGCTTTTTTTTAGTAACTTTGTACTCTACTACCATAACTCTAAAATTATAAATTATGAAAAAAGCAGTATTAATATTATTATGCATTGTACATTGTGCATTGTTCTTTGATGTAGCAGCACAAAAACACAATGCAGTAACAACCAACACAACAAGTGGTCGTTTCGAAATCGTACAATCAAAACTTTTACGCTCCCTAACATTCAAACTTGATAAATATACAGGTAACATATTTATGTACGACGAAACAATCAGCGACTCTACAGTTTGGTTTCAAATACCTCGTGAAATAATCGAAACAGACACTGTCCCTTGTGAAAATCAAATCAATTATCAACTTTATTTAGGAGGTTATATTGCACGTGATTGTTTTTTAATTAATCTTAATAACGGACTAACTTGGACTTTTGTTCTAAACGAAGAACATAAATATGTATTTGAATTATTAAAATAAAAAAAAGAAGAGGTGAACAAAAATTCACCTCTTCTTTTTTTATAATCATTTAATATTAGATTTCAAAATCTACATCAAAATCATATTTTTTCTCTTCCATTGCAGGAGCCTCTTCTACTACAGGAGTTTCTACTACAGGAGCAGCTTGCTCGTTACGATAGCTACGGAACTCACGAATATCACGCGCACCATTAGCAGCATTGTTTTCATTGATAAAACCAATAATTTCAGTCAATGCATCTGTAAATTTTTCAAAATCTTCTTTGTAAAGGAAAATTTTGTGTTTTTCATACATTACAGGAGCATTTTCATCTTCTGCGAATTTCTTCTTACTCTCAGTGATTGCAAGAAATAAATCATTGTTACGACTACGTTTCACATCAAGGTAATAGATACGTTTACCTGCT
>JAZRJN010000060.1:0-3660 GCA_045645785.1 Candidatus Aphodosoma sp.
GAATAATACATCTTCATTTGGGAAAATAATCACAACGTATCTTGCATTTCGATAATCGGCATAATCATCCAAATTCAAATCACTCAAATATACAGTAAATTCTTCCCACACATTTGGTTTTGTCATTTTATAATAACCCAACACCTCAAAAGTCGAGATATCTTCTGGATCAGTCATCACACCTATTCTAATCTCTGTCTCTGGCAAATTTACCGATGCTTTAACCCAACCTGTAACCATATAATCTGCCAATGATGTTACATCTAATTCTGGCGAAACTAACGTAACTTTACTTGCCCACAAAGCTCTCAAACCTGTATGTATTCGGTCTGAATATGATGCTTCCGGATTATTAGCATACTTCTCATCTCCCAAGAAAGTCCAACAATCAACATCTGCCTCAAATCCTTCTGTAAATGGAACTGATACAGCTGTACATTTTGTTTTAAATGTTCTTATTTCACTCCAAGTACTCTCATCTCCTTCACCACATATCGATTTTACAGAATAATAATAAGTGGTATTAGGTTGCAATTCTGTCAAATCTGTATATTCCGATGTTACTGTACTATGCAATATATTACCTTCTTCCTCTGGATTAAATGACATATTGCTAACTGATAAAATCCACTCTCCTGCAGTAAAGTCATCTATTTTTATTGTTGCTGTCGAACTTGTCAAACCAGTTACCGATGTTGTTGGCGGAATACAAGAAACCTCTTTCACAACAATGTCATCTATACCTAAATTATCAGATGCATAAACTTTCATTGCCAAATAATAAACCCCAGCAACTGGAACTTGGAAATATGCAAAGTTCTTATTCCATTCCGAAGCTACTGTCTCCTCATACAAAACAAAATTTACTGATTCTATATTAGGCAATTTAGTATAACCCAATGAAATATAACTACTACTTCCCCCCTGTACTGCGTATGCCGATATTTCATAATTCACTCCCGCTTTCAATCTTAACGGACGATAAATTGTCGCCGAACCATAACGTTGCAACCATGCAAATAATTCACCTGAATATGCCGACTGCATACTACTTATAGAACCATCTGTCGCTTTCATCACCAAAGAACTTCCTTCCGACAAATAACAACCTTTCAACTGTTCTTGAAGAACAAATCCTTCAAAATCTTCCACAAATGGTGTTGTCATTGTAACTTCAAATGGCTCACAATGTGTTACGATTGTAACTACTTTATCCGACAACTCTCCTTTCACCTCACCACATCTATTACGTACATATACATCGTATGTTGTGGATGGTATTAAGTTATCTAATACAATAACAGCTGAATCTGACGAATAAACTACACCTGCATCTGGAGCAACTCCTTCAGCACAAACAACAGCTTCACATGTTGTTACTCCTAAATCCAATAAAACAACTTTTGCCGAATATGAATCTACATCTTTCACCTCAAAATTTACCACTGGCTCACATGCTGGTTTTTCCATCACTTTGACATTATCTATATAATCATTCGATGATGAAACCGACTCTGAGGTCTGCACAAACATTATATATTGACTGCCTGTTGCTGTAAAATCTACTTTATATTCATAATAACCAACTTCTGTAACTTTTGGCACCTCCAAATAATAGGTCGGTATATACAACAACTCTTGCGCTCCTGCTGTATCTTGCTTATCATTAACCATCACTTTTATTCCAGCGCCATATATGTTGTCAAGACGTTTCATCATAAATGAAACTCTATACTCTTTGCCAGCTTCAAATTCATATTGCGGTGTAATCAAGGCTTGTCCATAACCTGGTGCGCGCAACATTACCGATGCTCCTTCATGGGCATCGTTATGTCCCGATTCTATTCTCAACATTCCATTTTCTGTTGTTTGCTTCCAACACAATGGAGGGAATGTTTTTCCTTCAAATTTCTCTTCATGTGGAAATACCGAAATAGCTTCACACTCTGTTGCAAATTTATAATCAAATTCTACCCATTCCGATGTATCTCCTACTCCACAATAAGCAGCTACTCTACCTGTTATACGATATTCTGACGAAGAACTCAATCCTCCTAATGTGAATTGTGGTGTACCCGAAACTCTCTCCTCCCCACTTGCCAAAGTCGCAAATGTCTCTGGATGTGTTAAGCGATATTTAACCACCCATTCTGTCTCATCTGCACCTTTCTCCCACGCCATCTTATACTCTGTCAATGTAGCTGGCAATATCTCCACAACACCCACTCTTCTACATGTTGGAGCAACAACCACTTCTATATCATCTATATACTTATCATTACCATTTGCAACAGAAACTGCCTCTATAATAAAAAACACCTCTCCCGACAATGGTATATTATACTCATATTGATACCAACCTGGACCATCCACTTGAGGTGTATGACCATAAAAAGCATTTATATAATCTAATTCTATCGCTCCTTCTGCCGATGGTCTATTATTCACTAATACTCGTATCGCCTCTGTCGCTACTTCTCCCGATTCCGAAATAATCTCTCTCGAATTACGATAAAACCAAAACGACACATCATAGGCTCCCTCTTCATCTATTTGCATTGATTGCGTTACTATTGCTGCACGCGCTACTCCTCCTGTCTTCAAAAAACGCAATACCTTATTTCCCTCTTTTGCCACATCTACAATAACACCTGGGAAATTCGAAGAACCTGTAGGTCTAAATATATCTATCTCTCCTTCTCCATATACCTGCCAACATTCAGGTATTAAATTATCACTTGCCTCAAAACTCTCCGTAAATTCATTATTTTCCATTACCCCACAATTTGTAACTATCTCTATTGGCAAACTCCATTCGCTATACTCTGTTTCAGAGCACAACGATCTTACTTGTATTGTATATTTGGTATTACCCTCTAATCCCAATAATGTATATTCCGAATTTGAAGAAGAAATCGTTTCTCGCTTAACTTCAACATCTCCCTTCTTAACCAAAATCTCATAATTACCTGCAACACCAAATTCAGTCCACCCAATAGTTGCTTGTGATGACAACACTTCAACTGCTCTCAATTTCTCAATACGTGGGCACGCCGGTCTCTCTTTTACACTAAAATCATCTACATAAATTGTTTTTCCACCAACTCCTGCTGGCAACATAATAAATACCGACATATTCTCTGATGTGCCATAATATGAGGCATCCGTACAAAAATGTATGTCATTCCAACCACTCTTGGTTGTGTCATTCCACAACACCTCAAAACCATCTGTTGACAATGCATCATTTGTCAAACCAACACTAAATGGTACACCCTTATCACCACAATACAACTTAAACGATACATCTAAATCATTAGCTGCATGCACAAATTGGTCTGTAACAATATATGTTGGCAAACTTCCATTGCCTACCATTTTCAACGAATAGCCCGAACCACCATAACCATAGCCCGAACCCGACACCTCTACCGATGCCTTGTTATTTGGATTTAAATTCCAACATCTAGGCAATTTTCGATCCGACGCATCAAACGTTTCACTATATGGCAAAACTACTGGCTCACATAGCGTTCTAAAACTATATTCATCAGAATATTTCGATACACCTTTATTATCTTCCGTACAATCTGAACGCAAACTTACTACATATTCACTATTACTAGACAACCCCTCTATCATGTAAATATATCCATCTCC
>JAZRJN010000061.1:0-3469 GCA_045645785.1 Candidatus Aphodosoma sp.
AGTAGTGAGTAGCGAGTAGCGAGTAACGAGACTTACCATTCGGAATTATTCATGTTTTAGTAGTGAGTAGCGAGTAGCGAGTAACGAGACTTACCATTCGGAATTATTCATGTTTTAGTAGTGAGTAGCGAGTAGTGAGTAACGAGACTTACCATTCGGAATTATTCATGTTTTAGTAACAAGTAACAAGACTTCACACTTTACTTAATGTAAGAATAAGCAACAACCTCTACCAACGTGTGAGTTTTAATAAAATTTTCCCAACTTTCACAAGGAGTAGGACGTTGCAAATTTGGAGCAGACTCTGTTATATTACCTCTTTCTTTATCCAACTTGTTTTCTAATTTTATGAGTCTCTTACTAATTTTATTTAATCGTTTATTCAATTTTTTATTTTGAGCCTCAAAATTCATAGGAACATCAGTAGCTTTTCCACGGAAATAGGCACCATAATCCAACTCCTTACCATCACAATTGTAAATAGAAATTTTATCCATTACGATTAAATGCATACCTGTACGCATAGGACGAATTTCACGAGTTACAAAGTAATACTCTTGTGTTGAATTATCTTTAAACAACAACACACAAGAAAAATCTGACTTAGTTGCATCTTCTTTAAAATTAAGCCATTGCAAATTTTTTACTGGATTTTTCACTCCACAGCATTCTACTTTAGAATTAATACAAAACTTAGGTTTTGAATTCTTTACTGCTCCCACTGACAACAATGAGAATAATAACAACGAAATGATAATAATCGATTTTTTCATATTTTAAATTTTTAGCAGCGAGTAACGAAACTCACTATTAACTATTAACTATTAACTATTAACTATTAACTAAAAGAAGGGTATTGCATTGTAACGCAATGAAGTGAGCCATGTTGACGAATTAAGGCTTGGCAATCGATACCTACAATTTCTCTATCTGGAAATGCTTTTGCCACTTGAGCCAAAGCCACATCGTCTAAATCAGTGTCGTATGTAGGCACAAGCACTGCACCATTTACGACCAAATAATTAGCATAAGTAGCAGGAATACGTTCGTCATCTTCGAAAGCTGGTCGCGCCATAGGCAAAGCAATTAGGCGATATGGTTCGCCCGAAAGTGTACGGAATATTTTAAGTTGCTGTTCCATTGCATGCAATGCCTCATAATGCTCATCGCCCTCATCATCACATTTCACATATAATATTGTATTGTTAGGACACAAACGAGCCAAAGTATCGATATGCGAATCTGTATCATCACCAGCAAGATAGCCATAGTCGAGCCAAAGCATCTGTTTTGCACCTAATGTTTCCAACAAATATTTCTCTATACCATCACGCGACATAGTAGCATTGCGATTTGGCGACAAAAGACATTCTGATGTTGTCAACAATGTACCTTCGCCATCGCTCTCGATAGAGCCACCTTCGAATACGAAATTACGACAATTGCGCAATTCGCCAAAAAGATGACCGCCACGATACAAACGCTCAGTAATCAAATTATCTTTATCTGAAGCGAACTTCAATCCCCAACCATTAAACTGAAAATCAAGAATAACAGGATATATTGAGTCTCGTGTCTCGTGTCTCGTGTCTCGTGTCTCAAAGATGGTGATTCCTCCATGGTCGCGAGCCCAAGTATCGTTAGATGGCAACTCCACCAAACGCACATTCGCCATATTCACCTCATCGGCTATCTGACGACGCACGTCCTCCACATCAGGCGCAACAATAAGCAATTGCTGACGCTTAGCCACTTCACGTGCTATATTTTTGAAACACGCTTGCACCTCATCAAGCATATAAGCCCAATCGGTATCGGCATGAGGCCATGTGAGTTGCACAAACTGTTGTGGTGCCCATTCGGCTGGGAATATTTTGTTTGTCATTTTTTTATTTTAAGACAGAAGATTTGTGTCATTTGTGGGGAATAACCTTTTAATAAGTTCAATCATCGGGCTAAATAAATAGCCAACTCGTCGTGATTAGGGTTGCGAATTATGATTTTACCTTCGCGGTCAACCAACATTGTTGAGGGAATATAGGGTATCTCGAAACGTTTCACCATAGGTTCATCCCAGAACATAAGGTTTGTGAGTTGTACCCATTTCAAGTCCAAACGCTCAATAGCTCCAAGCCAATGTTCTCTGCTTCTATCCAATGAGATGCCTATAATCTCAAAGTGCTCACCTGAATGTTCGGCATACAACTCTTTAAGTCCAGGCATAGAACGCATACATGGGCCACACCATGATGCCCAAAAGTCAATGAGCGTATAGTCGTGTTGTGAAATGACATCCATCCAACGAATAGTGTCGCCAGCAGCATTTGGAGTTGCCTCGTCGGTCAAATAACTACCTACAGCCATGTATGGTTGTTCTGCTGTACGAGCTTTATCAGTATCAGCAGGCAACAACTCAGCCAACTCATCGTTAGAAAAAAGATGCTTAATATCTTTCACCATCTTGATTGCAGGTTGAGTTCCAACGTATGGCAATACCAACGATTTGATAGTCTCTTTGTAACTGTTACGTTCTGCAGTAATAGCCTCAAATTTTTCGGCATTAGAGCCTTCGCCCTCTGCAATTACACGGCAACGTTCATCAAAAGACAAGATAATTGAATCGTACTCAGCATAAGCACGATTGAAAGCAGTACCAGTTACAGTCATTGCGTATGCAGTATCAACATTCATTGCGATATTACCATTTTCGAGAATGAAATAAGCTCCTACGCCTTGTTCAACCATTTGACGATTGCTATCAGTTACAACGGCAACAAGCATTTTAGGTTCATCAGCCACACCTTTCATTTCGAATTTGCTATCAACAATTTGTGCGCTATCCAATACTTCAGTAGCCATTTTACGCACACCTTCAGCTAAATAAACCCAATTTCCATTAAATTCATCCGTTTCAAGTGTACCTATAATTTTATAACCTTTTGGAGCTTGATTGCAAGCCACCAACATAAGTGCAACTAAAGCCGAGAATAATATTTTTTTCATAATTTAAATATTTAGATATATAGTAACGAGTAACGAGACTTACCATTTGGCATTTTTTAATTTTCACCTCATAAGTATTCCCTATTCCTTATTCCTTGCTACTTGAATTAAGTATTCAGCAATTTGTACAGCATTAAGGGCTGCACCTTTTTTGATTTGATCGCTCACACACCAGAAAGTCAAGCCATTAGGATTAGCAAGGTCTTGACGGATACGACCTACATAGACAGGGTCTTTACCCGAAAGGAAGAGAGGCATAGGATATTCCTTCGCTGCAGGATTGTCCATAACAACTACACCTTCGGCTTTTTCAAATGCTTCACGAGCTTCTGCTACAGTGATAGGACGTTCGGTCTCTACCCAAATAGACTCAGAGTGAGCACGCAACGATGGCACACGCACACACATAGCACTCACAGCAATGTCAGAGTGCATGATTTTGCGAGTTTCGTTAAACATTTTCATC
>JAZRJN010000062.1:0-37451 GCA_045645785.1 Candidatus Aphodosoma sp.
CCTATATAAGTTCTACCATTTATTAAGTTTGTAATTCTATAAATATAATACATATATTCATCTCCATATATATTATATCATATTTTAAACATCAGTAGTTTTTGTATAATCAACTGCCACATAACTTTCTGTAAAGCCTGACCTATCAGTACCAGTTGTTATTCTTACATAATTCCCATAAACGCCTGTCAATATACTTGCCGAAGCAGTAGGACTAGCAGTGGGCAAAGGCAATGTAAAATTATCACTGCTTCTATACGCATAACCTTTTACTTGTATTGCACGTTTTAAATTACTTATATTATGCAAAACATCTTTTGTAGTATTATTTGGTAATGTACCGGTATTTACGACTTTCCTATAAATTGGTTTGCCATCTATCCAAGCACCAACTATTGCTTCTGTTGTAGAATATGTGTTAGAAATAAATTTTGCATTATTAATTGCAGTCATAACATTTACTGCATTATCTCCATCTGTATCTGCTATATATAAATCACCATTTACTTTTAAATCATGTTCACCTGCGTCAAAAGTAGGGACACCTTTTAATACCTTGCCGTTATCACTTGTATCTTCTGCGTATGTTAAAGCATCTTCGATTGATATGCTAAATTGCCCAATTTGATTATATGGCAAGATGTTGCTTATTGTATAACTTGTTATTGTTAATTTATGATTTACTGCGTCTATTGTATAATTTGCACTTGGTATTGTTACCCAGTTTCCATTATCTAATTTATATTTTACAGTAGCAGTATTTGAATAGCTTCCAATACTATTACCCCAATAATTGAACTCACCATTAAATATTACATTTGAGCTTGTTGGGGCTTGTCTTGTAAATGTGTAATTATTTACTTTAACAGGTTCATAATCTATTAGTGTTTTAACTATCATACCTGCTGTGCCTAAATTTCTACTATCTGTTACAACGACACCAAAACTAGCTTGTCTTACCTCTTTAGTAAATACATAAGGACTTGCTGTTTTTGTTTCTGTCTGATCTGGGTGCGTTATTTTTACACTTGATATTATAGCTTCTTTATAAGCTGTTGGGGTAATCGTTATTTGCAATAAAGACGCATTTTTAACAACAGAATTGGCAGATGAAGAACCTAACAAAGTTATAACTTTTGCGTTTGTTTCTTCTTCTGCGTGTGTATAAGTTGGCGTACCATTTACAATAGTCATTATAACATTTGCCGTAGATGTATAAACAACAGTGCTGTTTTCTACCGAACAAATTGAAAGTGCTACACTCATACTTGGTTCTGTACACAATTGTCTTAATTGTGTTCTTTGATTTGCTGTTAATGTATAAGTATAACTTGTAACAGTTTGGTCTGCCAAATCTTCACTATATATTTCTGTGTTGCCAACAGTTATTTTTGCCCTTAAACCATATAACCCCACATTTGAAAATGTTAATGTTGGATCTTCTTCGTCTGTAAAGTTTGTACCACTTGTTGCTGTCGCATATCTTTGTATGGCTGGAAATGTTATGTCTGCACTTGTGCTACCACTACCACCAAACGAAGCAGTCCAGCTTGTCGCAACATTTTTTGTTTTGCTAGAGCCATCTTCATTATGTGCAATTGTTCTTGATACTTCTTGTATTGTTGTTTCGCCATTATAAAACGTCGTGTATTCATAATTTTTTTGTGTACCATCTAACTTTGCTGTTGCACTCCCCCAAGACACTGTTGCTTGTGATGGTATGTAATATGTTGATTTTAATTGATATGTTGTTGTATTATCCTCTCTACTTTGTAAAGAATATTTTGCATAAGTTATAACCTGTCCATAAGTCAGATATATTCTCGATATTACTTGATAATTTTTTGTTAATAATGTAGCCATAATAACCTCCTATCCAACATAAAACCAACCAGTTCTATTTTCAGCGTTTACTGTCATTTTTTCTACTCTATGATATCCAGCAGTTAGATAATTAGTTATTGTCAAATTATCCATTTCTGCTTTTGTGCTATTTGTATCACTATCATAACCAAAAAACGCAAGTGTTGTCCCGCCACTCATAATAACAAATTTCTCATTTGTCATTAATGTAGATATAGCAGAAGAATTAGTTGATACGTTGATACCATTTATATCAATTGTTACTAAACTATTATGTAATGTTTCTTGCCCATTAATAATATCTTGTTGCATTACTTCTATTGTTGCTTGTGTGCTTGTTAATGTTTGTTGTAATGAGTTTACTGTTTCTGTTAATGTTAATATATTCTCGTCATTAAGCTCTTGTGTAGCAGAAGCTTGCGAAACAAAACTTGTTATTGTTTGATTCTGTTTATCAACCATTATATATGCTTGATTTATTCTTCTATCTGTTTTATCTGCCTTTGTATAATCTGTTTCGGTTTGCTCTGGTATATCGGTGTGAATTAATTCTTCTAATCCTTGCGTGATATTAATTTCATCATTAAACATTACACAACTATATGTGTTGTTGTCTACTGAAACAGAATATCTATCGCCAAGTTCATAATAAGTAATTCCTGTGCTTGAAAAATCATTTATGCAATATTCAAAACCGTCCAACGTATCTAATATATCTTGTAAGTAATCACTTCTATCATTTTTACTCATTATCTGATTATCTACTATTTTTAATTCACATAATCCATTTAATGCCACACTGTTATCATCTTGCAAGTAAACATTATCACCTTCACCTGCTCGGCTAAGTACGATTGAATTAACTGGTCCAAATTTTTCACCAAACTTGACATTAACATCTTTTAAATATTCTTCATTTATTGTATCATTTGTATCATTTATATATCTTATTTCTAACTCATCATCCTCATTGATACATATGATACTTGCTGTTACCTCTGCCAACTGGTCTAAAACATCTCTGAATGTATATCCTAGTGATTGACCATTAGCATCTAAATACATATCTTCTGTTAATTGCTTGTCATAATTTGCAAATGTATCTAAACTGTTAGCAAATGTTAATCCCATTGTTGTACATATTTCGCCGATATAATCTCTTATAGTCATTGGGAACGTATAACTAACATTTTCATAATTTTTCATAGCATACAACATTTTATCGTAGCAAGTTATCTTATAAGACCTCATATCTTCTTGTTTTTCTGACTTGTAGACGACGAAATTGCCTAAATCAATATATTCGTATGTGTTGCCTACTTTTACGCCAAATTGGGCGTTTATTTCGGTTTCTAGGGGTATATCCACATTGCTGTCAATATCCAGTTGTTTCATTACTGATTTTAATATTGCCCCCTCGTAATGCAATGACGTAGAGTTAAGTTCTTCTGCACCTAACTCTACTGCATTATTACCACTTCCATAAGTTATTTTGCAATCAATCTGTCTTCCAAATAGTTTAACTTCATTTTTATAATTGCTTGTGATTGTCTTCATTATACCCTCCTGCTTACTGCTATGAAAGATACTTGAAATCCTGCATTTTTTCTGTTACCATTAACAATTCCTTTGTTTACTATTTCATAATCGCCTGTATATGTGGTCATTGTTGTGCTTGCTTTTTTGTTTGGATCATAATAAGTGACAGTTTGCCTTGCACTATCTAAAATTGGCACAATTATTTCAAGTTCTGCTTTAGTAAGCCTTCTAAATTGCAATATAATTTTTGGGAATATTCCTAAAAGTGTTCCAGACATGGCACCAGAAAGTGACCTCCCCGAATCGGACGAGTACAATTTATTGAACTGATATTTTGCCTCTACAATATACTGCCCCATATTAACACCGTTTATTATAATGCTGTTTTTATCTATAAACAAACTAACCACCACCTTTAACTATTGAACGCAAAATCATTTTCATTTTGCACCTTTTGTATTTCTCTGCTTATTACTCGACCGTTCATTGTATTTGTAACGTGTACTGTAATAGGCATCATATTAGCAAGTTTTTGAAGTGTTCCATCTGTCAATGGCAATACTGCTTCTGGTCCTCTTTCACCTGCTATATAACTCCCCATCATAACACCGCGACCCGGGTTATTAACAATACCACCTTGTGCAAGTCTAGGAAAACTTACTGTTGATAATTTGCCTAATTCTACACCCGGTATTTTATTGATAATACTTATAACAGCATTTATACTTTTTATAAAACCATTAATTCTCGTTTCTGCAAAAGACAATATTGCATTTATAATTCCTGATATACTACTACCAATAACATTACCAATTTTAGTTCCTATTTCACCAAAATGGTCTGTTAGCCATTGTTTTATTGCAGAAATCAAATTTTGTATTTTTGTTTTCATTGTAGTCCAAGCATTAACAACTTTGTCTTTTAATCCATTAAAACCTTCAATTGCTTTATTAATAAAAGGTTGAATTATATTCCATATATTAGTTATTATACCTTTTATTACACCAACGGTTGTATCAAAACTACCCTTTAATAAATAAAATACGCCTTTGATAATATTCCATAACCCCTCAACAGCTTCTTTAACACCTTCAGCAATTAAATCGACGTCTCCAGTAACTATACCTTTAAATACTTTCCAAGCACCTTCAAAGTTTTGATATAAACCTGTTATTATGTCCCATAAACCAAGTACAACTTCTGTGACACCATATATTGCTAAGTCCCATTCTCCAAAACCTTCTGTCCATTTATCAAAAGGCATTTCTTCAATAGAATATTCCATTTCTTCTCCAAATGTCATCCAACTTGTTTTAAGTGTTTCTATTGATTGTTTAAATTGTTGCGTTTTTTGTTCTATATCTGGCATATCCCAATCAAGTGAAACACCCCCACCACCTCCACCACCAGAGGTAGATGTATCTTGTAAGACATTCATTTCATCAAAACCAGCAAGTTGTTTTTTGGCTTCTTTTAATGCTGATGACATGCCACCAATACTTTTCTTTGAATTTTTAAATGCTTCGGCACTTTTTCCAGCAAGTATATCAAAATTAAATAATGCTTTTGTTATTGCATTAATTAAACGTAATGCTGTATATAAAGCATTTACTATCCATTCAACAACAGGTTTTATTGTTTGTGCAAGTACCCACTTCATATACTCAATATCTGTTGCAAGTTGTTCATCTTCACTTGCTATTGTACTCATTGCACTTCTTATTAAACTGTAAGCGCTTCTAATTCCAAATAAAGCCAATCCCCATTTACCTACTTTTGTAATAACGCCTTTTAACAAATTGCCAACATCTTCAATTGACTTCTTCATGTTGTTTAAACCTTGCTCATCAAGTTCTTTTTGCTTCTTCTTCAATCTGTCTATTTGTCTGCCTAACTTTTGTGCTTCTGCTTCCATTTCCATTACTTCTTGTTTAGAAAATAATGATTTGTCTTCATCTGCCATTACTAAAGTTTCTTTTATATCTTCAAGTTTTCTTTCCAACAAAGCAATTTCTTTGTCAAAACCTTTTGTATCTAAATCTGCTTCAATTATAACTTTACCTTCTGCAAACATTTGTATATCTAATTTTAACATTTAATCATCTCCTTTCTAATAACCAAGACTTTTATAAAATTCATCAACACTCTTTTGTTGACTTTCCGTAAGTTTGACCTCTTTCGGTTTCTTTTTTAATGCGACTTGTTGTTTTGCTTTCATTATTTTTGCTTTTTCTCTTGGATCTTTAATGTCTTTTGTGTCAAAGTTTCGCAAGTTTCTTATACGATTTAATATGCAACAGTTTCCTAACTCACTATTAGAAAGCCCATTCATCAAATCCATAAATTCCCACCAGTGCATTTTTTCATCATCAAGTCTAATTCCATAGTCACTTCTAAAAGACGCCTTTATGTATGAATAATCTTGTATAAAATCCATATCTTTTTCATCTTGTTGTGTACTATCTACCTCAACACCACAAGAAAGGTACTTTTTAGCCACTTTAAGCAACATTTCGTAGTCGTCCTGTGCGTTTATACCATCTTCGCCAAAAAGCGTGTATATTACGCCTAAAGCACGTTCTAAATCGCCTATGGTTTCATCTTCTGCAATTCTATTACATTCTATTGCTACTCTAAAATCAGTATTTATTTTATACTTTTTCCCATTTACTTCTGCATATTGCGGATAATTACTCATCACTTGTCAACACTTCTTTATCTTGCTTATTACCATATTTATTTTTTATTTTATCAGTTATTTTTTTCATACTAAAGTCCAAGTGTGGTGCTATTTGCTTTCCTATAATATCATCTATTTCTTGTAATGTAGTCCAACCCAACTTTCTACCATTTAAAAGCTTTTGTACTCCATTTTCACCAAGAAACATATTATAAACCTCGATTTCTTTAACAAAAAAATCATTTATTGCTTTTATTTTATCTTCTTCATTCTTTGTTAATAATTTCTTACCTTTAACATCTTGCCTTTTTTCAATAATCAACAATTGATTTCTTAGATTTTCTTTATTCTTTTTGTCTTTCTCTAAAAGTTCTTGATATCTTAAAGGCAACTCAATGTCTTCCAAATCAAATTCAAGACATTCTCCAGTATCTTCCCCATCACTTGTTTCTATTCTTAATCTTAATATATCGTTTTCATTTAACTTTATAATATTATCCGTCATATTATAATCTCCTTTCTTTTTCTAAAAAAATAAGGCAGGTGAATAATCACCCACCTTAAAGGTCTTCTTATAAACTTGCAGTTTCTGTGAAAGTTGGAACACCATCAGCTATTGCACAAGTTCCATCAATAGGATCTCCATTAAAGTAAATTGTGTATTCAATTTCTTCTCCACTATAAGAATCAATTGTAATTAAGCAATCACTTTTCTTTGCTGGGTAGCTTCCACTTGTTCCACTCCAAGTATCTATCTCTAAAATATGTGATACATAGTTTAGTTTGTCACGTCCTGCATTGATAAATTCAAATTCAGGGTCGTTTTTATAACATCTTTGTGTAACACTCAATTGTTTTTGGTTTCCAGTATGGTCTGAACGAGCAGTGTCTTCAATAATCCACTTTTCAGTTTCAACTTCAGCCCCAAATTCAACAGAAGCCTCGTTTACACCGATACCAATAACATTCCATGTTGCAGTTGAGCTTGGTGTGGTGTCCAAAAACTTTAAATATTGACTTCTTTTGATTTTTTCAATATTGCTAGGTACTAATGCCATATTTTATTCCTCCTCTATTATTTTTGTTGGATTTTCTAGTTCTCTTTTAATAAGAACTAAATCTTTAAAATCAAGGGGTTCGATAAATCCTTTTTCGTTTAATTTCACAATTTGCTCATAAGTCAAGCCTTTTATTTCGTCTCCAGCAACGTAGTTTCCTATGTTGCTACTAAAATCAATCTTGGCAATTATTTTTTTCATAGACTTACCTCCTCCTTAATATTGTTTTCAATATAAGTAATTTGTATTTGAATATCGAATATTGCCTGCGTTCCATCAATACTATTTAATGTTCCACAGTTCAAACATTCAATACTTTCAATATTGTTTATTTCAGGCAAAACGCCTTCGTCATTATTAGATTTTATTTTATTTTCAAAATCTTCAAAGAACCCTATGTTTTTCAGATTATTAATAGTGTCTTGTGAATATGCTTTACGGCTTCTGAATGAGTAAACATCTTTTTTTCTTTCAATTCCAATTATCCAGTTTTCAACATTTGGATCTGTCGGTATTTTATCTAGTGAAAAATCGCCAACGCTTCCCAAAAAATCAGCACTAATTTGATAGTCTCTGTTTGCAGTAAGAGTATTTATAATTTCAAACAGATATTCTCTTAATTTTGATATTCTATAATCAGTTATAGCCATTGTTATCCTCCAAAAAATCTATCTTGTATTCTTTTTACAATGTCTGACCCTTCAGCAGTCCACATCTCTTTATCCCAATAAGATGTAGCAAGTGGGTGCTTATCTGGGCTATAAACCAACGGCTTTCCACTTTTGCTTACACCATAATATTGATACTTTGCATATTCTTGGTCATACACAATACTATTGCCTTGTATATAATATTTTCGCAGAATGCCTCTATCCATTGGAACGTATTTATCCATAGCTCTAGCACATTCGTTCACAAAGAACTTCTGCACTCTACCGTTGGGGTCAATACCAAGATGTGCTTTTATAACACTTGTGGGTTGCAATTCGGCAGGCATATTACTTGCCCCCTAAATGAATGTGTTGGCTATTGCCAAAATTGTTATTGTTAATGCTTTGAATATTGTAAACTAAATAATTACTCAAATCTTGCTGTGTTTCTATATCTGTGTCAAGTGTGCCTTGTACAAGAATATCACCAATTGCAAAATGGTTTATATCTAGTCCAGCGTTCTGGTCATAAGGTATTCGCACCTCAACGTCATTTGCGTTGTCATAACCCTTGTTGATTCCAGCACCCTTGCCACCAAAGAACCATACATTGTCATAGTTATGTCTAGTCCACACTTCAAGATGTGTAGCCATATCTAAATAATTTTCTTTATGATAAACTGTTAAACTAGAATTAGTAATCATTATTCAACTCCACAAAACATAATGTGTTCGCCATTAACTATTACAAGCAACAAATAATTTCTTATAATATCATCGAGCTCAGCACTTTTTGACTTTATAATGTCTCCTATTTGATTTGCTCCTACATAACTAATGGAATAACCATCTGTGTTTTCACTTGCAATACCACCATTACTTGTGGCAGTGTTTATTGAAACAGTATAATTATTTATACTATTTATCAAAGCATATTCACATAATTTTACCTCTTGTGGTATATCTTCACTATTTAAGTCTTTCAATCGATTAAAGGTTCTTATATCAATTCTTCTTCTTGCTTCAAATTCTAATAGATTAAAAGGCGTTATGTCTAAGTCGCCACCTAATGATCTATATTCTTCATAAGTTAGGTATTGCCCTTCAAATTCCATAAACGCCCTCCTTTGTTAATTATAAACTTACTACTGAACCGTTATAGATTATTAAATCTGGTGTAACTGCTTTAGTTCCTTTGTAAGCAAATAAACCGAAAGCGATGTCATCACTTAAATCAATACGTTGTGGTTCATAGATTGAAGTCATTACTGGTTGTGCAACTGCACCCTTAACCATTACTACGTAGTTTATTCCTTGTGGTAGGAATACAGAACTATATACTTCAGTATTGTTGAATATTCCACCTTCCCAGTTAGCAACTTTTCCTAAATCGTTTGAGTTAGAAATAGAGTTGATTTTGTTTCTTAATCTTCCATAATATGCTGGTGACATAACTACTTCAATCATGTTTCTTGGAACACCATTAACGAAATCATTTTTAGTTGTTTCGATTGTTTGGATTGCTTCTTCAATTTCATCTTCAATTGATGGAGAACCAGTTGCTGTGAATGAAGTTCCTTCGTTTACTGCTTCTGCAAAGAATTTAGTATCTAATTCTACTGCTAAAGCATCTTGATGGTTACGAGTTCTTCTTTCGATTAATCCGTTTACACCATAAGTTTTAAGGTCTTTGTTTTCAACAGCTTCAAGATATTCAGTATCATCATTTAATGAAATTACAACTGGTGCTGCTTTAACATTTTGAGCATCTCCTGCTGTACGAGCTGTTCCATAAGTTTGTCCTACTATATTTGCAAATCTCTTTGCTTCAACCGTTCCGCTTGTAGGATCGCCAGATAGGTCAGTATTTTTTAATCTGCTTGCTAGAGTAATATGTTGTAAGTTTTCAATAACTTTGCCATATTCTTCAGCAAGTTTGTCCTTACCTGATGTAGTAAGTTCAATGCTTAATGCATCTAATCTTGCCATAATTTAATCATTCCTTCCTTTTTTACCATAATATTGGCATTTCTTTTGTATTATTGTTTTGCTCACTGTCTCCCATGCCTTCCATGTCTTTCATTTGATTTGGGCTTGTGAATATATCAGTTTTATCCTTTGTTAATTCATCGAACAAATCCTGAATACCTTTGCCTTTATTTTCTGGCTTGTTTAACCCTGCCTTGATATCATTTAAAAGACCTTGTCTAGCATAATCAGATGTGAATATTTTGCCTTCGAATAAAGCATTGATGTTGTCGTTCAACATTTTATCTTCTTCTTCAGCTTTTTTCTTTGCTTCTTGTTCCTTAATTGTGGTTTGCAACTCCTCAAATTTTAATTTCCAGTCAGCATTGTCTTTAGCACTTTCGTTGAACTCGTTGATTTTAGTTTCGTAAGTAGAAATTTTATCTTCTAATTCTTTTTTGCTATCGTTTAAGGCTTCTATTTCTTTATCTTTTTTATTAACAGCCTTACCATACAAAGCCATTACTTTTTCAACTTGTTCTTCATCCAAAAAGTCTAAATTTTCTCTTTTCATAATTTCCTCCTATCGCGATATTTTACAAGGCGCGACCTTGCGAGATTTAATTATAAGTTCTCTCGAACTATCTACATTATATCACAAAAAACTTGCTTGTCAAAATCACAAAAAAAGCAAGACTATTTCTTGCTTGATTTCTTTTTCTTTGGTTTCTCTTCCACAATCTTTTCTTCAAGAACTTCAACCTTTTTCTCAACGATTGGTTTTTCAATGACTGGCTTTGGTTCTTCTAAGATTACAACTGCATTGTTTTCTACTAAATAATCTGCTCTTTCTTTTGAACACTCCCATACACTTTTATCTTTTACTCTTTGTGTATTTTCTTCCACATCATTAAAATTCATTATTGCTTTGACTTTTACTTTCATTTCTATTTCCTCCTTAAATTTTTTTATAAGCAATTCTTTATCTATTATTTTGTCATCATATCCTAAATATTTTAACCAGCCTTCCAAAGCGTGGTTTTCATATTCAGAACATTTTGGAATATTTTTGATCTTGTTTATATCAAAGTTCATATCCAATGGTACAACATAGCCATTAACACCGTCTTTTATTAGTTCAGTGCAACCACCTACATCTGTCACGATGCAAGGCACTTGATATTGTAAACTTTCTTGGACGGTATAAGGCAATCCTTCGCTATCACTTAGCAACACTGTATAATCTGCGTCTGCCAAGTAATCCCAAATATCGTAGCGCTGTTTCCAGAAGTGTACTTCTTCATATTCACAACGATATGTGGAATTTGTAAATATGTTCCATTCAAATTTAATTCCTGCACTTCTCATCATGTTCATCATTTCTAGCATCCTTTTCCAACCTTTGGCTGGATCAAGGCGAGTGCAACTGATTAATTTCAAAACTTTATGTGTTTCTTTCCTTGGCAACAATATATTTTTGATTGTTATGGGGTTATCTCCTAATGCTTCGTGGCTCATCTTGGCAACAAAGTCGCCACAAGCCACAATTTCTTTTATCCCCATATCTTTATATTGCTGATATAACAAGCCCTCATCTAAAAGATATTTATAATTGGCGTGCCTCATTTCTATCATTCGTTTTGCTTTTACATTTTTTGGTATCGGACCCCAAACACTGTTTCTTATAAAAATATCGCACTCATATTCTTTGCTTTCATCATACTTTTCCATCTTAACAAGTTTAGACATTTTTTTAAATCTTTCACCATCAGTGCTACAATATAAAACAGTAATATCAAAATAATTTCTTAACCACCAACACCAATTATATGCCATGGTTTCAACACCGCCAATTTGATGAAATGCACTTTGATAAAAAATTATTGTTTTCATTTTTCCACCCAATTTCCAAACATCAAATGTCTCGTGTACACTTGATCGTTTTGTTGTTCACTATAACAAAAAGTGTGTCTTGGATATATAGCAATTCCATCTTTTTCCTGATATTCCATTTTATCTCGATCAACGTATTTTCCTATAATATTACTCATAATTACGGTATTTGTCTCATAATCAGACCAATTAGCGTGCAATTTGAACGTTTTATTGTTGTAAGCACCCAGTAATTCTCTTACCAATTCATTAGATTTAACTGCACCCATTGTAGCAGTGACGCAATAATGTGGTTGCTCAAAGCCTGTAAAAAAATTGTGGTTCAAAAATTTATCTAACGGTTGATAAACCAAAACATCAGTATCCATATAAATACCACCATATTCATATAATGCCCACAATCTTGCTACATCACTTACAAAAGCCCATGCTTTGTTATTGTAAGCGTCTTCAACAAATTTGTTGAAATGCACATCAAAGTTGGTTTCATTTATTTCGAGATATTCCCAATCTGGCATATTTTCTTTCCAAGTTCTAATACAGTTTTGCACATTCTCAGGTTTTTCTTTTCCTCCAAACCAACAATAAATTATTCTTTTCGGTATCATATAATCACCAAGAACATTATAACATACAAAACAAAAGAACACAAAATTGTGTCCTTTAATTAATTCTCCAAATATATTCAATTTTTTCATTAGTGCAATCCCACGTGTCTATAACATAGCCATTGACACACGCTGTTATATGATTATTAGTAGTTATTAGATATTTACCAATAGGGTGGTTTTCCGCAAATTCGCCTATATATGTTTCAATATATGGAATCCTTTTAAACTTATTATCTAAAAAATCTCTTACAAAAACAGCATTATCCATCATTTGACCTTGTTCCATTGCACTTTTACATATTTCTTTATATGCTTCTTTCCAAGTTATGTCCATTACTATTGAATACGACCTCGGAAAGCAGTCATCAATAAAATTATTGTGACTATTAGCATTATAAAAATAATATCTCATATTATCTCATACTATTTTGAAGTGCCTGCATTAATTGCTGTTGTTGTTGTGGGCTTTCTGCCTCTTCTTTTAACACCATAATAAAGTCCTCTAGAGCTTTTACCATATACATAAATGATTTGTCCGTTTCTTGGCTTCCAGCACCATATCTACCACGATTTTCTTGATATCTTCCATATTCGCCAGCCATTCTGTCAAGTTCGTCATCGCCACGATATTTGCTATCACGTCCACGTCTTCCATAACTTCCACCACGTCCATATTCACCGTATGAGCCTTCGCCATATTCACCATAATTGCCATATCCACCACGTCCATAGCTTCCATGTCCTGGTCCTCTTCCACTATAATTTCCATATTCTCCGTACATATTTTCTTCCTCCTTTGCTATTTTGTTTATTTTAGAAAGTTTATAAAGATGATCTAAGTTGTTTGTGTTTATGCCCTCTTCTAATATCTTATTTATACTTTCCTCTGTTTTCTTTTCTAATTTTTCTTTCATTCTTTACCTCCTTTCTTTAAAAGAGTTAATATTTCATCGTTTTGTTTTATTATTGTTTTTAGATATTTCTCATCTTGCATTTGCAATTCAGCCATTAAGTCTCTGTTGTTATAATCTTGAAGTAATAAAATAACACTATATAACTGTAAGATTAATGAGGTTATATCTAAATTATTATTTCTCATTATTTGTTAAGACGACTTATACTAAACGTCGCATTGCTTATAATTGCTTGTGTAGTCGATATTGGTGTTGTAGGGTCAGTTGGTGTTGGAACACTTGGAACACTTTGTACACTAATGTTTGTTGTTCCACGTGGGCATACTCTTAACTTTTTATCAAACGAAATAGTTTCATAGTCGTCTGCTGCTGCAATTGTTACAGCGCGAACTGTGTCAGGTATTAAGACACCATCTTGGAATAAACCTATTGCTACAACGCCAGCATTTGCTGTACTAACAGAAGCACTAAATTCCACATCGTAATATCCTGTATAACCATTTCCAAATATTTTAAAATTAGGATTGCCATTTGAATAATCTAACCAACCATTGCAATTACAACTAGCACATCTCGTTCTTATATCAGTTTCATCAAAAGTTATTGGGCTTGCATTACTTGGCAATGCTAATGGTTCATTTATAATTGTTTCAATCATATATTTATCTCTCCTTTCATATAAAAAAAGAACAGGCACTTGCCTATTCTCATAAATTTAGCAAGTTCTCGTAATCGAGTATGTTGTATTCAACTTCTATGCTATTAAATAAATTGACTTGTTGTGTTAAATCCACATCCACAACCATTGTTTCCAGGGCATGTGAAAATTCTTTGATTTCCATAGACTGGAATTGTGTCAACAGGGCATGTGGCTAAACGATTATACGTTTCATTTACAATATTAGCAGTTTGTGCAATTTGTGATGCTCTTAAATCAGCCATTTGTAATTGTCTGTTCAAATCTGCTATCTTACTATCTTTTTCATCTAAACGATCTCTGAAGATTTCATCGATAATTTTCTGCGTATTTGCCGTTTGATTTACTAAGATTGATTGACCGATTTCTCGTAAAACTTCACGATCTGTGCAGTTCTCACTAATAACAGTTGCTTTTAAATCTTGTATTCCAAGTCTGTTGTCAGCACTTGCATTACATAATTGTGTGCTTATACCAAATAACTGATTCATGTTTGCCATTTGTCTATTATTCTCTGCTATTTCTGCATTGAAGAAACCATTGCTTACTGTCTGTTGCATATCGGCACAGCAATTACATAATTGGTTAGACAATGAATAAATACCACTATTTACTGTGTCTAACTGGTTGCTTAAGTGTAGGGTGTCAAATCCGTTGTTAGTATTTTGCATAATTTCTTTTTGTCCATTGCTTAACCAAGCATAGCCATTGTCAAAACTATTTCCACCGAAGAAGCCACCATTTCCATTACCGTTGTTGTTCCAAATTAAAGCAAGTAAAATAATAAGCCATAGTGCTGAATCTCCTTCGAAACCACCACCAAAGCCTCCTCCTCCAAATCCACTCATCATTGGATAAACTGGGTATGGGTAAGCAAAACCATTGTTGTTTCCATTTGTTGCTAGGTCGATTGTTGGCACAATTCCTTGTGATCCGTTCATTAATTCCCCTCCTTCCTATAAACTTTTATATCAACACTATTTTGTGTTAATATCATATTTGTTTAATTGCTCATCTGTAATTCCAAAGCCGTTGACAAATTTTCTAAATTGTTGCATTTGTTCTGGCGTATATTTGCTCGTGATTTGCGTTAATATCTCATTCGGATTGCTTTGGTTTTTTACTAGATTTTGGAACTGTTGAAACAACTGTGGATTCTTTGCCTTCACTTGTGTTTGCAACTGGTTCATCAACATCATCATTGGATTCATGTGCTTTCAATCCTTTCTTTAATTCTTCGATTTGTGCTTGTAAATATTCAATTTTCAAATCTTTGTCGTCTTTGTGTACTATTTCACTAAGTTCGTATGTTTTTATTTCTCCCTTTGTATTTTTAACCCACACAACAGTCATATCCTTGCTAAAATAAGGCGTTTCACCGATTACCATATCCCTTTGTACTTCGTCCATCGAGTTGGCATATCTTATAACATCCCTGTTTGTCGGCGCAATTTGAAAGTTCTGCGTCAAATTTGTTGGCGGTTGTACTGGCTGTTGCATTTGTTGTTTCATTTTTTCTAGCTCGTTTATTTGATTGTTTATTCTGTCAATATTTGCCTGTGGGCTATACGTGTTCATATACGGATTGTTATACATAATTCCTCCTAAAACAAAAAAAAGAGGAGAACTGACGATTGTGTTTTAAACAAAAGCCTTTTTTGTCCTCCTCTATTACCATTTTATGCTTTATTGATTTTATAAAATGGCAAAAAAAAAGCAATTATTCTGACAACATAAATGTCTTAAATAACTGCACCTGATAATAATGATCATATAATTGCTTTAATTTCTTTATTTCATAGCCCACAGTTCTTTGACTCACACCAATCTCCATGCTTATTTTTACTATGCTATCTTTATTAAGCCACATATCTAATATTCTACGTTGTTCATCTGTTAACCTAACATTTTCCACAAAATCGTTATAAATTGCCTTTATTTTAAGTTTTTCAATCATATTTATCCCTCTTTGTGAGGCTATAATACACTAAATTTTATTAATTTCAATGCAAAAATAATGCAAATTTTTTTTATGTGTAACTTTTTCGTATAAATTTGTGTAATTTCTTCGTAAAATTGAACATAAATAAAAAAGAATATTAATTCATATACTTTCTAGTTTTATAATAAATATCTTTTCTTCTGTTTTGAATTGTTCGTTCGCTATAATGATATTTACGCCCTATTTCTCTGCAATTATATCCACTCACAAGCTCTCTAAATATTTTATCTTCGTTTTTCTTTTTGTTTAATATGTTAGAAGATAATATGTATTTATATATATCAGGATCATAATTATAAGTATATTGCATTGTTTTCATAATACACGCCCCTTTGTTTAGTTGCATATTATATCATAAATTCTTTAAAATGCAAATAAAAAGTGCTATCTAGCACTTCTTACATCTTTAAAATTGTCTTCCAATAACGTAACACGGTTTTCAATCTTGTACATTCTATCAATAAGATTGTTATGCTCATGTACTTTATTATCTAATTCTTCGATTCTATACAATACTAAATCATTGTTTTTCTTGTTGCTTGATAAAGTTGCAATGATAGAAGGTATTGCTACACATAATCCACTTATTACTGCTACTAATATTTGTTGCATACAACCCTCCCCAATACTCTTACAAATAAAGTATAACACCAAATCAAAAAAAATACAAATCACAAAAAAAGAACATATTTCTATGTTCGGTGAAGGAGGGACTCGCTTTTCCCTCATCTCTTTTGACCCAATAGGTGTGTGGATGCAAGATTTTTCCACCTCTTCAATTATATTTTACTATTTTTTGTTATTTAAGTCAAATAATTCTTTTATTTTGCCTTTTTTTATCTTTTTTTCTATTTTATCCTTTGGTAATGGTTGCATCTGTATAACAGAATTTTTAAAGCCAAGTTCTTTATCTTGATAAAGTGACGTAGTATTTATTTTTATAGTAACTTTTATATTATCATCGCCAACTTGTTTCGTCAACCATATAGTGTTTTTTCTTTTTCTATCTAATTCCATATATACATTGTCCGGATTATTTATAATGTCAGGAAGTTTATCATAATACGGCATAACTTCTTTGTGATCTTTCTTTATATGATAATCTTGCTTAGGTGTTAATATTACATCTTTAGTAGTCGGTGTAATTTCATTTGTATATTTTGAAATATCAAATTCTCCAACTTTCATTTTGTTTATTGTGTCTTTGTAGGTTTTAGTGGCACTTGCACTTCTTTTATAACTGCCAACTCTTAATCTCTCTGCTTTTGTAGGTAATCCACTTACTTTGCTTACTTGCTTATATTTGCTTGTTAATATTGTAATTTTATTTTGTGCTTCCCCCATTAAAAATTGATTGTCACTTGATTTGCCTAATATTTGTATATCTTTCTGTTGCCTTACCTTTCTTTCAAGCATTCTTTGGAGTTGCGTGCATTCATATCTTGTATATTGCTTACCATCAATTTCAACTTTTTCGTTTGACCTATTAATTATTTCTTTTAACTCTTTATCTGTATATTCTGGCTCACTTACACCTAAAATAATAGGATATACATTGTGATAACAATTCATTGTCCCAATAGGACGATAACCATTTTTGTCATCATGGTCTAAATTGTAAGTTTTGCCTTTATAGTCTTTAGCACTTAAACCATTTTGCAATTTTTCAAATTCTTCATTGCTAAAGTGTCTTCCTTGTACTGGTGCGTGGTCTGGTGCTGGGTTTTCATGTACTGTGATCTCAACTCCATCAGAATTAAATTGTTGTCCATATAACATTTGATTTTGTAAGTGTAATTGCTGCAATCCATCTTTTAACTGAGTTGATATTGCACTATCTAACCTTACATGTCTTCCGCTTGCATAATCAACTGTTTTTAAACCACTACCACCAATGTCTTTTAGGATCCTATACAAAGCACTGTCGAAATTTTCCTTTCCTTGATTTATATTCATTAATGCTTCATCAAGCACTCTATTATAAGTTTCTTTTAATCCAACAAACTGTGGATTTCCTTTTAGATCCCTTATCGTATAGCCTAAAACGTTCGGTCTCGCAAAATCATACAATTTACTCTTAACAACATTTGCTATAATTTGTTCTTGTCGCTGAGCCATTGCATTCTCTTCGAACGGAGTGAACAATTTATTTCTATAATCATAAAACTGTTCATAAAACTGTGCATCTTTCTTTGCATATTGTTCAAATATCTTATCAATATCCTTTATATTAAGATCAGTATACTTTGCAAGCTCTCGAACAATATCGTCGTATGTAGTACCATACTTCAACATCTGAATTAATCTATGTGCTTCACTTGGCTTCAACGATCTTATTTTTTTAACAGAAGAGCCAATATTCATCAAAAAATAAACATTGGCTTGTTCTGCTCTTCTAACTAATCTTTCAACAATTAATTCAATTTGTTCTTCTGTTATCATAAGGAATACCTCCTTATTCTTCCATTTGTTCTATTTTTTCATCTGTTTCTTCGTATGTATATTCTGAATTTTCTTCATCTATTGCTTCTTCATATAATATCCCAGTTTCTACTTGTTTTATTTTATATCCTTCATCTGAATATGTAATATATAGTTTTACCCCATCTTCTCTGTCTTTTAAATATTCTCTTTTTAGCATATTATACCTCTTTTGAATGTAATATCTTTTTACCAACGTTTCTTGCTACTGCTTCAGCAACTGTATTACTTGAAGGCAACATCATTCCATATAATGCTTCTTTGTAAGTTATCATATCTCCATCATAGAAAGTTGGACCGGAACCACCCATTATATCTGCTGTCTTAATTGTCATATATTCGTTTAAATCTTGAACAAAATCTAACATACATACGCAAGTTAATACTTTACTCATACTTGCTGGATAACAAGTTGTTGTTGCGTTTTTGCTATATAAAAGTGGGAAGTCATATTGGTCATAACACAATGTATTATGTTGTGGCATTAAACATGCACAAGCATAACTACAAGTTAATGATGTTGAACTTGTATCATAAGATGGGTTGTTATAAACTGCTGTTGCTGTGTCTAATAATGCTTTCATATCTACCCATCTGTTTGAAGTTGTACTTGATTGAATTACAACTGCCCCAAATTGGTTTCCATCTGGTGCTGATGTAGTTAGCATTACATTGTATGTTGGCGTTTGCAAACCTGTGCTTAGGCTTCCTGTTTTTCCACCAAATATGTAATAAGAACCTTCTAAAGTGCTATCTGTAACTGTTGTTTCAACTGCTACATCACGATTATCTTTACTAGCATTTACTTTATTTCTTACTTTTAATGTCTTTGCGTCTTTATACCACATTTTAGCAAGTTCGTTGCAACCTGACGCATGTATTAATAAATGTAGCATATCTTTTGCTGTTGATGTGTTGTATGAATAACTATTTCCGTTTTGTATCCAATATCCACTTGCATTTATGAAATTACTTCCTGTCATGCCAATATCTACTGCCTTTGCGTTCATATAATCAACAAAAGCCTGTTTACATTGTGCGTCTGTGTATTCTGTTTCTGGTGCTACGCCTAATGTAAATGTTAATATCTGGTCTGCGCCTGATACTTCTTCAGAAACTGTATCAAAAGTACATACTCCTAAACTATTTGCTTGAATAAATATATCTTTATAACTATATGTTTGGCTGTTTACCGTTAATGCTGTATCAGATAATGTGTGTGTTGTATCGCTACCATCTAATATTGCCAAGAAAGTAGTAAATGCTGTCTCCATTTGTGATTTGGTTGGTTCATATCCACTACCAAATAAATCTGTTAAATCTACTACCATTATGTTATCCAAATATGCGTCTAGGTTAGCAGAACTCCAACTTCCTATATAAAGTGTACTGTTTCCTCCTGAACCTGAGCCTGTGTTTGTTGCTGTTGTCACAATGTCATCATATCTAGTCCAAGCTGAATTTGTTGCATTTATTCCGACATATCCTGTTGTATTATTACTAAAACATAAACCTACATATCCTTTAGAATATCTCGTACAATAAATATCTACTGATGTAAAATATTTATGCCCTGCTGGGTTTGTAAATGTTGTTTCTTGTTTTAATTGTGTACTTACAGTACCATAACATTTTAAGGTATATCCTCTTGTAGCACTATAATCGCTTGATAATGCTGGGCTACCATTTCCTATAACCAAAGGTGAATAAGAATTTTCTTGATTATAAACCTCAGTATAAGTTTGATTTGTTCTTGTTGCTGTTAATTCTAATTCATCATTCTCGATACTAAATGTACCCTCAATTTGATTATTATTTTGGTCTTTATCTACAATAGTTAAATCACTACTATCTATCGTAATGTTTCCACTACCTAAAATGCTTTGATTGTTTATTGTTTTTACATTTGTTCCTGACACAAGTGTGTCTTGTATTCCTAAATCATTTGATGTTTTATTTCCTGATAATGACACACTATTTATACTTGGTTTATTTGTTAAATCACTATAATCACTTGTACCACTACCACCATTTATAGTAATATTTCCATCACCCAAAAGCGATTGATTATTAATGGTTTTAATGTTTGTACCACTTACTAAAGTTGCTTGTTTGCCTGACAATGCTGTGTTTAAATCTGTTTGATTGCTTAATGTTCCTGTTATGCTTCCCCAAGTTGCATTTCCTGAACCATTTGAACCATTTGTGACTGTAAAAGTGCTTGTAGTGTTATCTGTATAAGTAATTGTATAAGTATCCACTAGCCCGCTTGTGCCTGTTTTTGTTATAGAAGATATGCCTCTACCATCATCTCCTACAACTTTACCTAAATTTAATGAAGCCATTAATAAATTACCTCCAATTCTCCATCATTATTTATATCAAAGCTAATATTTTCGATGTTATATGTTGCTATTAAATCGCCATCATCTATATCAAAGTCTAAATCTAATGTCTCGCTATCATATCTCATAGTTAGTTCGCCATTATTATTAATTTCTGTTTCAAAATCTTCAAAAGCCTCTATTTGTGCTTGTGTTGGCTCATCACTTGTATCTGGTTGTTCTGTTTTTACTGTATATCTATTTGTTTCATAAGTTCCATCATCATATATTATTAAACTACCAACTGGGACATTTGTATCTCTTATTTTAGCATTAATGTCTGTTGGGCTTGTTGCTTTATAAAAACCATATATTCTTGATGACATTGCTGTCCAGTTTGACGCAGATTTATAACTATCTACTAGTGTTGGCAACACATACAAACACCCACTACCTGTAAACAAAGGCGAACTATAAAGATTATTTGTTGTTGCTGTCATTGCTATCATACTTGTTCCTCTTATTATTAATCTGGTTAAAGAACTGGCATTTTGAAAGTTATATGCGCCAATTGTTTTTCCTGAATAATAAGATTTAAAATCTATTGTTTCACAAGCAGTATTGCCTCGCAACGGTCCGGAACAGTTTATAACCCAATCTGGTGCATATACATATTTCATTGCTGTACAGTTCATTATAATATAAGACGCAGACGTGTTTGACATTAGTTTGGGCAATTCTAACCCTTTTATATATGTTGCTGGATAAAATGTGCTTAGCCCTATTGTTTGTACATTTGGAAATGACACAACGTTTTTAAATTGGTCAAAGTCTGAACCACTAAACATGCCATTAACTAATTTTGTGACTTTTGCATTTACATAAGGCTGTGATGAATTTATTTCTCCTTGCAAAAAAGTATCAAAAACGTCTTTTGCATTACCTACAACGCCACTGACAACCACACCTTCTATAATATTATCAGATGAAACTTTTTCAAATTCAAAGTCATCTATTTTCTTATAGCCAACTTTAAAGTCATTAGCCATAGAACTATCCATATAAGTAACTATATAATCTTGGTCGTTTGGTACTTTAATGCCCATACCATTTTTGACACCATTCGCATACAAATAAATTTCTAAATCAGCAGTATCATAAAAACATGCAGATAGTTCATTCATAGTTTTTCTTATAAAATCTCCACCATCATTTTCTGCGTCTTCTATTGTATTGTTATTAAACAATATATATTCGCCAACATTTCTTTCAAAAACAATGTCATCAGAAACTATAATTGTTTTATTTCTTAAATTATCACCAACTTGAATGTTTTTATAAAAACTATCACCTGTTATATTACCATTAACGCCTAATATACTTACACCATTTAAAATGTTATTTGAACTTATATTGTGATCTATTGTACTATCAACAGCATTAACAACAACACTTGACAAAAACTTATCTTCGTCTGGTTCTACTGTTATTGGTGTTGTTGATGGGCTTATAGTTTTTGTTTGTGTTTGTACTGGGTTAATTGTTATTGATGAATAATAACCTGCATCATCTGTTTGCGATATTGATGATGGGTTATATACCACTGAACCATTGTTTGGCATTGTACCTTCATACTTTGTACCTTTGGCATAAGCAGAATAACCAATTAATAGTTTTGAACTATCATCTAATGTTGCGTCGTCTGTATCAGAACCTGATGTGTTTATTTTAGGAATACCTATTTTTATATAATCTTTTCTAGGTTTTATTTTAATGTTAATTTCCTTCATTTACAGCACCTGCTTTCTCATTAACAACATAACTTTCGTGTGCTACTAAATTACACATAAACACGTCGTTTTGATACCAGTCCAAATCATAAAAATATCTACCTACTGGCAAAGAAAGACTTTCGGTTTCTGTAAGTTCAAAATTAATTGTATTGTTTTGTATGTTTGAATAATCTTTTGAAATAAGTGGATCACCATTTATTTTTTTAAATATTTTTAATACAAATCTATCACTTGCACTTAATGTGTCTTCTGTTTCAATTATGATAGGTAACGTTATTCCATAATCTCCCTCTACCATTTCTATTTCTAATGGGTTTCTATCACTGATTGTAAGCATAGCATCAACTCCTTTCTTTACTCTTCGCTGTTTTTGTCACGTGTTCCCAACAAATCATCAACGCTTGGTTCACTTTCTTCTATTTCTTTTATTGCTTTTTCACTTTCTTCCACAGTTTCGTCAGGTTTTAACCATTGCCTTACCTCGACCTTGCTTACGATTCCTTTGTTTTGTGCGTATGTTAATTGAGACCATTCTGCTTGTGTATCTTCAAGCAATGAGTAAGACCAGTCAAAGTCTACTTCATACTCGCCTTGTGGTGATAAGTTGAAAGCATTTGCAAGCACGTTGCAAGCATAGAAGAAATCTTCCATTCCTTTCTCTATTTGGCTTCTCATATCGTCTGTTATACAGAACGTGTCGTACATTGATTTTTTAATTTCAGTTGCTGTTGCGTTTTGTGTTGTTACCTCGCTTAATATACCGTAGCTTGTTCCTATCTCGTGTTCTAATCGTTTATAAAGTTCTTGCAACCTTGTTGTGTAATCTCTAAACTGTGGATCAAACACTTCAAAGAAATCGTCGCTTGTGCTGTCTATCTTTTTAAATATTCCGTTTACTGGTAGTCCATTCTTGCCGTTGAACATCGTTGCATCTGCCCCAACAAAGCACTCTTTTAATTCATACTCACGAATAAGTTGCTTCATTGTTTGCTTTATTTCTAAGATTGTTGCTTCACATCCGTATGTGATTGGCACACCGTACTTGTCGCTGGCTTTTCTGTTGTTGATTGGCGATTTGATATAGCCGAACAATACTCTGTCGACATTTGTTATCGTGCGCACCTCTTGAATATCTTTCCAAAAGTCTGGCACAGGTATTTTGTTTCCTTTGTTGTCGCTGAATTGTTGTGTAATAACCATATTGCCATTTTCAATTTGGTAGTTAGTCCAACGCAAGTAAGTAGTTTGCGATACCGTTCCACTTACAACTTTCTTTTCTGCTAAGACAGTTGCGCCTGTGATTAATTCGCCATCGGTCTCGTCTATTGTCAACCTGTCTTGTGGAACAAGGTTGTAATAAATCTTGCCACCTTTTACATAAGGCACGATAATAATGCCACCATAACCGAATGCCATTGAAACAATCTTCTTGGCTTTCTTCCACATTGATTGCCCTGTCATATTTAGTAAGTCGGCTCTTTTGTTGTCGCCTATTATATTCATGTTACTGTCGCTTACTGTGTAATTTGCCAACTTGTTGCTGAATATCGCACCGAAGTTTATGTTGTCAATGCTTTCATACAACTTGGCATACTTTGAGTTGTCCTCAATTTCTTTTTGTGTAGTTTGTGTTTGAACTTTGAACACGTTTGTCAAAATCCACATCCATAAATTTTTTAACATAACCTACTGTCCTTTCTTCTTCCATATATTACTTAACGCGTATCTTATGCTATCAATACAGTGGTTGTTCGCGTCCACATATCCACTGACATAATTGCCGTCTTTGTCCTGCTCAAATTCGTATGTACTAAACTCTTGCGCCGATGTTGGGCATCGCCTTTGATCTATTACAATCTTTGCAAGCGAAGATAGCCATTTCATAGAATATTCCACACTGCCTGGTCCTTTTTCTGCCCCTCGCATACATGAACCATACGCCTTGAAATCACCAATCGATTTAGGCTCGGCGCTGTCGGCAATAATTAAGTCATCCTCCGTAACGCCTTTGTCTTCTTTCAGACGTTGCCATACTTCCTCGTTGCTCATCTTGTTGACTACGAATTCATCAAATATATAAAGCGTACGTTGCGACGGGTTATAACAGCACTTTGTCCAAGCCAATGGATCTGGAAACCAACCCCAGTCTATACCTTGGTATGTGTAATCAAACGTGTTGATTTCTTCGTCGGTGATTGTTCTTAATTCCACATTCTCAAATACATTGCCACCAACGCCTGTCATTTCACCAAGATATTCGTTGCGATATAACTTTTCGTTGACTTCTTTCAAAAAGTTTGCTTCGTCAATAAACGCTTGCCCCAGCCATTTCTTTGGAACTGTTCGGTAGTCTGATAAGTGAACTATCCTGCTGTCCTTTGGAACTATCTTTTCAATGTTTACAAAGTGTTGTGAACTTGCTGGGGTGTTGTATGAATAGAACTGAATGAAATCATCGCCACCACGAATAAGCGACTGGTTGATTTTACGAACTTCTGCCATTCCTGCAAATTGGTCGAACTCTTCATACCAAGTAATGCCCACATACATATCCTTTGGTGTTTTTAATGATTTAATCTTGCCATAGTCGTCAGCACCTCTAAAATAAATAACCTGCCCTGTTCGCACGTTTGTTATTTCAAGTGGCGACTTAGTTAATTTATATCTATCTTTTAGCCCTGGATATGTTTCTGAAAGTGTATCAATCGCCCACTCTAATTGTGCAAATACCGAATCTTTCAATGTGTCCTTGACTTTACGAAGAACGACCGCACACATTCGTGGGTTGTTTTCCATTAATTCGATAATCTTTTCACTAATAAATGACGACTTGGTAGAACCACGACCACCTTCTAAGTAAAACTCACGATAATCTCGATCGTCAATTGCTCTGTTTATATCCACAAACTGACTAGCAATGTCTTTGGCTGGCATAACAATAAATATGTTTTGTTCCTCGTCTTTACGTTCTTTGCGCTCGATTAAGCTTTGCAATATTTCGTAGTTTTTGGCTATGCCTTGTTCTGCACCTTTAACAAGCCCAAGAGTAGCAAGTTCTCTATGTGTTAAGCCAGTTTTTTCTTCGGTTGCATCCAGCACCTTTTCTAATACAGATAACATCGTGGCTTTTTGTCTGCGCGATTCACCACTGGCTTTGCCACCTTTTATGGCTATCTCTCGTTTTTCTTCCGTTGTTCTGTCAGCAAGTGAAACAAGGTTATCAACATTATTTGCCACTCAATTATCACCTACTTTTCTTCTGAAATCTAATAAAATGATAACACAAAAAAGTAAACTTGTCTATTTGTAGCGCAAAGCAGATAAAATGAGGTCGCTCAATTCCATGTCGTCGTTCATGTATTTCCACAAATTGTCTCTTTGCCATTCAGGAAGAGTGAGGTTGTAGAATTGACCACGAAGACGATAAATAAAGTTTGCACGCTCGCGAGGTTCAAAAGAAGAAAAAGACGCTAAAACCTCCGTGTACTTTAGTTTTAACGTCTTAATATTGTAAACAGCCTGGCGATAAGACCAGTTTGGATTGACAAATAATTCCATATAAACCTACCTTTTTATCTGTGTTAAGTTTAACATAAAAAAAATAAAAGTGCAATATTTGTGCAAAAAAAAGCAAACAAAAAAGCAGACGACGAGAGTGTGACAATCCTGCTTCTTTGCCCTAAAAGGTATGAAGTGAAAATAGTGCCTTTGCAGACACCACAGAGCAGAAAAAAGGGGGTTAATTAATGAAAAGAATTTTTTGTCTGCCCTGTGCCACCTGTAATGGCGACACGCATAATGAATGTGATAAGTACCTAATCGCTTCTGCCCCTGTGGAATAGGTTTGGCAGATTAGCAGGGCGAACCTACAATGTTTTAAAGCCTCATAGATACCAATTAACCTACAATCATTTATAAGTTAATTGCTAACTATAAGTTAGCAGTATTCCCATACATAACCGTTAGCGCTTTTGTGTTTCCCCTTGCAACATTTATAAATACTTTGTTTGTTAAAGTTTGTTTCCTTTTGTATTTCTATAATATTTTTCCATATTTTTATGGTATTTCCTTGTAAATCTTTTTGTTTAATCCTTTTGAAAGTAGGTTCTTTTGTTTTTAATATTCTTTGTACTCTATTCCCATAATGTAGGTTATATTTTCCATCACACCACTCTAAATTGATTGCTTTATTATCTAACTTGTTTTCATTTATATGGTTTATTTCTCTTAAATTGCTAGGATTATCTATAAAATTATTAGCGACAAGCCTATGCACATAATATGTTTTTGCTTTTTTGTTGATATAAACAATTATTTGTTCATATCCTTTGTTGCTTATTGTTGTTTTTCTTATTCTACCCGTCTTTTTGGTTTTTACCCTTCCTAAATTAGATATTTCATAATCTGCCTGTTCTTTCATTGTTTTCCAAAACTCTTCCATACTTATACCTCCAATCTATAAGTCGAGGGTTGATTGGAGCAACCCTCTAGTACTCTTTACAAGTACTGTACTAATGATATACAAGGAATTGAACCTTATTTCAAGACTAACTCATCTCACTCTTTCCAAAAGGGTATTGTTTACCGAAACAATTAAAACTTTCAAGGAGTTGAACCTATTTTATATATCATCAGTACACTACCTATAAACCACGTTCTAGGTATTTATGTTTTATTAAAAGTTTTCCTTTAGAGCCTTTATCCCATCTGTGTTCTTGTTCAAAACTTTCTAGGAAATACTCCATTATTTGTCTTTGCTCTAATGTAGGCTCATATCCTTGCTGATTTATATACTTAAACAACTTGTTTATGGCTACGTATGTTCTATAATCTCTACACTCTATCAAGTGAAGGTATTGATGGGCATGTGGCAACAATAAAGCAATATTAGGCATTTCAAGTTTGCCCCCATCTTCCTTTTTTTGTATGTGGTGTGCAGTCATATCAGTTTTGCGGACAATTCGATAATTCATCCAATCCATACCAGATAAAGGCTTGTAAATTTTTAGCATATCACCAACAATCACTTTCAACCGAACCACCTAAAATAATTGTACTACGACTTTTCAAATTTTGCAAATCTCACAAAGTGTCTTGTAAGTCATCTTCTAATGAAAGCCCACGCTTGCTTTTTAAAGTCTCAGGGCTATATTTCAACGACGTTTTGAAGTAGTCTTCGACGTATTTGCCGTTTACCCTTTGAATAAGCTTGTTGATTATGTTTGTGTCGAATTTCATCAGTTCTTTTGTTATCTTGCCACTTTCATAATCTTGCATTTTTTTCTTCTTGGCGTATTCTAAGACCTCAAGAAAATCGTGCTTTTCATACACACTGCAATTAATTGTAACCATTTATTCTCCTTTGTTTTCTTTATCTAATGTTTCTAAAATATATTTATCTTCTACTACTACTTCATAAAATTGTTCATAGTCTTCCCATCTATTTATAGTTTCTTGTAAACGTTCTCTAACTTCTTTTATGATAGAGTGTAGTCTTTTTATTTTTTCTTCTAATTTACGAAAATCATTTGTTATTGTGATATATTCACTTGGACTTACACTATTTACTAATATTATTCTTGTTTCTTCACTCACTCTTTATCACTTCCTTTTAGTTCTTTAATCTTATCTAACATATCCAAAAAACACATTCTCTCTGCTTCATAACTTTCTTTTCCTTTTTCAGTAAGAACAAATACTTTGCTATTAAGCGCTTTGTCATAATCTTTGATTTCTTCATTACAATACTTTTCTAATTCATTTATAATATGATTTGTTTCTATAAAACTTTGGTAGTTTGCATTATTTAATTTTTCTAAACTTTCATATTCTTGACACTTTTTTAATTGTGCTTTTCTTAATAATTCAAAATCTTTATCTTTTTCTTTTATGATATTATTTAGTCTTTCTATTTCTTTATTTTGTTTAGATAACACCTCTTGCACTTTATCTATTTCACTTAATTTTATCTCTACTATATTACTTGCCATTTTATTTCTCCTTATTTATTTTAGATAAATCAATGTTACCTAAATCAATATTTAATTTTGGTGTTATCATATCTAATATTTTGTAGTAATCTCCCATAATTTGTTCTAATGTATTAAATTTATCAACATGACTTCTATAAACCCATAAAAGTATAGAAGCAGTCAATTCTCTTATTATTTCTTCTCTCACTCTTTATCCACTCCTTTTAATTCTTGCAATTTACCTAAAACAACTTGATAAACTGCTATTTTAGTAGTTCTTTTTATTTCTTCTAGTGCATCATCACACATATCATCTGGTATTGACATTAATCTGTTTTCTACATCTTTTTCTAATTCATTTATGATATTATTTAGTCTTTCTATTTCTTCTCTCAATTCCCCATTTAATTCTTGATGTTCTTCTTCTCTTGCTTTTAGTTGGTCTATTTCTTCCTGTTTTTCTTTGATTATTTCATCAAGTTTCAACGCACTCTTTGTAAGTTCGTCATAAGACTTCCTTAAATCTTGCAACTCAAGGAATTGCTCGTGAACCTTGTCTTTCAAAGATTCGAAAGTAACCTCAGCTTTCATTGTTTGTTCTTCATTCATTATTTTCACTCTCACTTTCTAAATTATGCTTAACAGTTACTAATATTTTATAATCCCTTTGTGGTCTTTTATTAATACACATTGTATATTCAGTTTTGCTTAATTCAATTTCATAATCATCAATATTTTCTAATTCATTTAATTCTTTACAAATAACATTTAGCATATCATTAACTACTTCTATTTGTGCTATAATGTTTTCTTCTTTTTCTTTCATATTTATTTCATCTCACTTTCATTTAATAATTCAATTATACGTTTGCCCATATCACGTTTTGGGCATATCACAAATCTAACCCCATATTTACTTTTCATAGTTTGCATTACTTTCATCAGCGTCTCGCCTCTAACTTTTGTATATGGTGAACTCCAGTTTTTCAAGTCATCGACGGTTTTTATTTTAGTGCCTGCAATGAGAAAGACGAAATTCTCACAGCCGTCCTCTTTCGCACGTTGTATTTCGCGCCGAACCCTGTCATGCTCCGATGAGTGGCAAAGATTTCCTGCCAATTCAAGTAAGCTATCTTTGCGATCTATTACGACATTGTTATTTTTGTAAAGCATATAATCGCCGTAATCTAGTTTGCTTGTGATGTAGTCGATATTGTGTTCATCAAAATATTTAAGAATAGATTTATGCCCTTTTTCACGAGTGTCAACTATGATTAGGTTATTCATACAGATTACTCCTACTTGTAACAATTAATTTCTTACTATGCTTCAATTTAATAACTCTTTTTCTGAATAAATAATAACTGTCGAACTCCTCTTTCCAACTTTTCTGTGTGGAAGTGTCCACAATATTTATATAATACATTTCACTCACCCTTTCTAATTGCCCTTTTATTTCAATTCTAACGGCTTTTTGCTTTTTCTTGATAATTTATACTATTTTGATATTTTCGTGGCTCTGCGCCCCTTTAAAATCGTTTTTAAAGGTATATTTGATTATTTGCTTGTGCAAAGAATTAAATTTTAAGTATTTCTACCTGTTTCGAAAGTAATTTATACCACAATAACAAGAAATAGAATTTAACGCCTTTGTGTTGAAACAAATAAACTTCTCGCCCGAGTTTTGTTTGAACTATAATCGCATATTTAAACATCGTCGTCCTCAATTGCAAAGAGTAAATAAATGCTTCGAACAATTGGCAAAGCTGAAATTATCACGTCGTACCATTTGAATTGTGGTTTAAAATGCCAAAGGTAGTCAATATACATTCCAGTTGAACCAACATATAAAGCAATTACTCCAAAAATTAATATTTTTAAACTCATTAATAAATTCTCCTTTTCGGTCTTTCAATTAATCTTAACTTCTTTTTCATTTCATACCTGTACTTTGCTTTGGGATCAAGCACCTTGCCACACAAATTACAAGTGCCATAAATTTTTATGATTGCTTCTTTGTTGCAATACCCACACTCACACTGAATGTTTGGTTCTAGTTTTTTGTTTTTCTTTCTCATTGTTCACGCTCCTTAGCAATCTTTTGTATCTCTTTTCAAGTTTCATATATCTCGACCTTAACAAATCGTGTTCATATAAAAGTTTGTTGTATTCTTCTTCACTGCCAACAAACCATTTGTAAATTCTTTTTAGTAAATTTTCTTTCTGTTCCATATCATCAAACTCGTGAATATTCTCGTTCAATACCATTGTGACCTCCTAGTGATGAAGATTCTTTTCAAGTATTTCAACAAGTCCTTTTATAACGTTCAACTTTACTTTGTTGGTTTCTTCGCTTTCTAATTCTTCTTTGACAAGATTTTTAAAATGCTTGTAATAATCCAAATCTTCCTTTAAATTGAAATATTCGTTTATATCAACCTTAACCCACTCTGGTGTATTAAACTCCTCATATATTTTTTCTTCCATACCTTTTTTCTCCTATCTATCCATGTATTCTTCAGACACAACTGTTAATTCGCCGTTGTTTATTTTTTCTGCTCTGTCGGCAGCGATTAATAAAAACATAACCGTCATCGCTATAAACAACCCTATTACAACGATTTCTTCAACTAATTTCACACCTATCATCTCCTTATGTTTATACTATATCATAGGTTATAGTATATATGCAATATATTTTTAATATATTATATGTAAATATTGTAAATTAATTATTTAGTTTATATATTTCATAATCTTCGCCAAGCAATTCTATTATATCTTGAATTGCCTTGATTATTTCAAATTCATCTTTTTCACGAGCAAGTTGCTCAATTTTTACAAGTAAAGCATTTAATTCTTCTTTCATAAACTATTCACCTCCTCTAAAACGCTTATTTTACAACACTTTTGTGAAATTTTTAAGGTGAAGGGTGAAGGGTTTGCATAGTTTTCCACAAAGTCCTATATATAAAAAAGTGCTATAGGAACTTTGCGGCAAACCCTTCAAACTATGCACCTTTTCTATTTTTGGGTTAGTCATAATTGTCGTACCAATTGCTTTTTTTCGTTGATTTATAAGGGTTTTCGACGTTTTTAAAGTTTTCAATCGCAAAATTGCTTAATTTGCAATTTTTATAATAAAAACCGTCTTTCATTTTTATTTTTTCTGGAAATCTCAAAATAAATTCTTTTCCAAAACGAGTGTTAGTGTGGCAATATTCGTTGTTGTCATTTGCCCAATTACAGTAAATTTCATAAAGTTCATTTGCCTTGATTTTGTCTGTTTCTTCTCCTTCTTCGATACAATCTGCAACAAACTTGCTCAAAACATCCATTTCTTCACGGTATTCATCGCTTGCTTGTTGAATACATTGTGGTTTTTTCAACCCTTCTTGTTGCCACTTTATACAGCCATCAACAGCCCATTTCATAATCAAAGGCATCTCTTTTCTTAGTTTAAATGACAAATTTCTGTCTATTTTTTCTTGTGGAATTTTAACAGTAAACGGAATTAAAACAATTCTTCGCCAGATACCATTGTCTGTTCCTGATATAATTGGCTTGTGATTTGTAGAAATCCACATTTTAAACTTTGGAACAAATTCAAACTCTTCGCCAAACAAAAATCGTGCTGTTATTTTATCGTTTCCTGTCAATTGCTTGATTAAACTTTCGTTAAGTTTCATTCCTTCTTGTGGTTCAGCAACTGTTACAAATCTTGCACCGTTAAGTCTTGCAATATCAGTGTTTACAGCAGATGAATGCTTCTTAACCATAATACTTTCACTTTGCATATTTAAAGCATAAGTTCCCATGATTGTGGTTATAACATCCATGAATGTTGATTTACCATTGCAACCATTTCCATAGCAAATAAACAGACATTGTTCACGCGTGCTTGCCGTTAGTGAATAACCAACCGCTTTTTGAAGATAATCCTGCAAATCTTTATCACCATCGGTTATTTCATCTAAAAATTGCAACCAGCGTTGTGGTTTTTCATCACTCGTAGAATATTCAGCAAATCCAATTTTACTCATACGATAATCTGAATCGTGCTTTATTAATTCACCATTTCTTAGGTTGATTATTCCATTTTCCACATTCAATAAATCAGGTTGTAAATCAAAATAATCGACGTCAATAGCAATATCTCGCAAGTGTTCTGTTTCTGTTATCATATTAGTTTTTTGCTTGTTGCTAGCAGTTTTAAACGCCCATTTAAGCAAAGCGTCTCTTTTATCTTCGTCGTCATAAGAAAATGCTTGCTTTTTCATTTTTTCAATGCAATCATCGGCAAGTCGTCTTATTTCGTTTGTGGTATCTTCTCGCCATACTTTGCTGTCCCAAAAAAACCATTTTTTTCTATTTCGAGAATACTTTATGTTGCCATTATAATAGTAAGCAAAACGTTGCCCATTCCCAGTATCAGTCAAGTCAAACTCTTGATATTTTTCTTTGTCTTTCTTCGTGATTGCATTTGCTACCACATCTTCAAGTTTAGAATTTGGATTATAAACCTCACGACAATTTGCAATAGCCTTTTCAATTGTCATTTGTGAATATAGCAAAGCGCCTCGTTTCTCATCCCATTTTTTACGATATAGACCACTTGTTCTAAATATTCTGTCCATCTGTTGAGCATTTTTTTGTGTCCAAAATGCAAGTAAATTGCAAAATGCCAAATCAGCATCGCTTTGGCTTGCATAACTGCCTTGCCATTCGCCACTATATAGCAGTTGGAAAAAGCCACCGTTCTTGCTTTGCCTTGCTCTATCTATTAATTCTTCATCATCCAAACTTATAGTTTCATAAGAAATTGGCAACGCTGAAGAAGCAGGTTTTGACAAGTATTTATTATGTAATAATCTAATTGTTTCAGAACATTCTCTTATTGGCATTTTTTCCCTATAAACATTGCCAGTCATAATAAAATATCTGTTGTTGTCATACATTTCAACTTTGTCTTTTCTTCTAGCACCATCTGGAAGTTTTCCTTTGCAAATAATGTGAATACCATTACCACTTCGCGAATACTCTGTATAACTTCCTAAGGTGTCCACAAACTCATCAACGAAGTCAACGTCGTCAATACATTTATCAAGATCAACACCAAAATAGGGTGGTTTAAATTCAAATCCAATATGTGGAAACCCAAACTTTTCTTTGCCTTTTATTGCTTGCTCAAAAGTTCCCCACGTTGCTGGATTGTTTGCCATTGCATTATTACCAGTAATAGGATTTTTAGGAATTTTATTAATGTCCGAACAAACCCATTGTTTTAACTGTTTTAATTCTTCTGGAATATTATCGTAGTTCAACATTTTTTATTCTCCTTTCTTATTAACTGGTACTAATTTAATTGTTTCATCGTCATAAAACTCTAAATAAAAGTCGCGCCCATATTTATCAATAATAAATTTTGGAATTACTATTCTATTTAAAGTTTTATCTGCCTTTTTCATAAACTTAAATAATAATTTCATTGTTCTTACCTCCTTAAATCTTATAAATCAAGATTACCATACTACTAGGTTAAAAGCAACTATTTTTTGCAAAAAAAATGCAAAAAAAAGAGCTTAACGTAAAGCCCCTAATTAAGCAAATTTTCTTCACTTTTTTTGTTGTCAATTTCTACTATATCTTCGCCAAACATTTCGATTGCTTTTTCTACTGCGTCGCCTTCTTTATCACCTTTTGGCGTTATCAATTCCACACTATCAACTTGAATATCGTATGAATAAACCATTTGACCATCTTTTTCATAATTGTTGTTCATTATTTTTCCACAAATTAATATTTTATCACCTTTTTTAGCATAGTTTCCAAAGAATTCTGCTTGTTGTCCCCAAATTGTAAAATTATAAAAATCACTGTCATAATTCCCTTCGCTATTTTTGTAATCTCTTCTAACAGCAATTGTGTTTTTTGAGTATTTTCTGTCGTTGTAATATTTTGTTTCAACATCTTTGCAAATGTTTCCACTTAAAATTATACGATTCATTATTTTTTCTCCTTTTCCAATTTTTCTAAAATACTTTTCAATTCATCTTCGTTGCAATCACTTAATTTTTTACCAAACTCTTTTACAATGTCAAGTGCGTTTGGGTATGCTTTTATTTTTTGCTTTAATTCTTCAAGTCTGTTTTTATCATCTTCAGGAAGATCCTCTCCATTATAAATATACAATCCCAAGCCATGCCTTGCAACTGCTTTTGTTAAGCTACGTTGTATTGCTTTATTTACGTCAAAACTTGTAATATCATTGACTGGTATAGATTTATTTTTGTAATCCATTACTGGCAAGTATTCAATGTGTTCTATATCATTTATTGTCACACCAGTCTTTACCCAAGCCGTTTTTCCATCAGTCCAATATATACAGCCTGTTTCTGTTTCGTAAATTTTATAATTTGCCGTTGGGTGCAGTTTTTTAACTTCTCCCCAAGCCCAAGCCCAAGAAAGATAAGTTAATCCGTTCTTTTGCTCAGTTTTATCACTGACATTTATTGAGTTTAGCACCTCAAAATAATTTTTTTCTTCTTTCATCCCCATATCCTCCATTCCATTAATTTTTCAACTTCATTATACAAATAAGGCACATCTACGATTTCATATGTTTCGTTATTCTCGCTAAAATATACTATAAACATTTCATCTACTTTTATGCTTGTATATTTTTCTATTAAAAATTTATAAATAGATAATTGAATTTTGTAATGATTATAAGAATCATCATTTAAGTTATTTAGTGGGAATTTCATTGCTTTCTTATATGCTTTTTTATTATAACCACTCATTTCTTTATTAGTTTTATAATCAACCAAAACTAAACCACCAGTTAATTTATTATAAAATAAATGATCTATGTTTGAAGCAATATTATAAGAACTACTGCCTACTGTATATTCGTCGGCTAAATGTTCCAACTTATCTTTATAATCATTGTAAAAATTATCTGCTTGTCTTTGGCATTTATCAACTGCTTCTAAATATTCTTTGCTTTCATCAAAAGTTAGTTTTCTATATTCATTACCACTAAACAAAGATTGAATCCATTCATGTACTGTTGTTCCCTTTTCACAACTAAACTTGTTTTTATATTCCCAATCATCCAATACTTCCTGTGTGGTTTTGCCTTCTTTAGTTGCTACCCTTCTTGCAACTGCCTCGGCATCAAATTCGTTGCAATACTCTTCAATTAAACGCGTAACAGTTATTTCAACACGTTCACCTTTGTATTCGTAATGATGATCTTCAGGAAAAAACTTAAAATCACCGAATGCCTTATTTAATTCTTGCAAGTATTCTTCTTTTGTCATTTTATTTACCCCTTTCAATTAGCAACATTCTAATGTAGGCAGTTAATGATAAGCCTTTTTCTTTAGCCTCTTTTTGTAGTTCTTCTTTCAAGTCTTTATCAATATTTAAAAACATCATTTACCTCCTTTCACTATAATTATTATAATATAATGTTAATACAAAGTCAATCGATTTTTGATTTATTTTACACACAAAAAAACTAGGCATTTGCCTAGCTTATACTTCTTTTAATGGTGTCGCTTCTATCCAATAATCTTTGCCATCAATTCTAACAAGTGCTTTGTTTTCTTTTTCGTTGATATCCATTACTTCAAATGTTCCTGGGATTTGTACTTTGCTTCCTTTGTGTAAAACTTGGTCAACTTGTTCTCCAACTGGGACATTGCTTAATATTCTCCAGTTGCCTCCCATTCCTTGAATAACATTTGTTCCATCAACAAAATAACATTCATCTGTATCATATTCATTGTTTAAACAATAAATACCATATTGGTTCTTTTTCCAAGTTGTGTCCTTGCCTTGCTCGATTTCAATATGGCAATGTACTCCTGTTGCATATCCTTTTGTACCCATATTTCCGATTTGTGAACCTTGATTAACAACTTGCCCTACATAACAATCTTGGCTGTCATCATGTGCAATTACGAATGTAGCATAGTCAATTCTTCCATTTGCAAATCTTACTTTGTTTATTGATTGCCACATACTTTGCCCTGAACTTGGATACTTAGAAATACATTTGCAAGTACAAGGAGCATAATATGGGTATCTTACTCCTGCTTGTAAACCTCTAACATCATTTGCCATTGTTCCTTTGTGTGAAAACTCGCCTTGTGAACCTTGTGTTATTATCATATCTGTAAAGGGACATAAAAAATCTTCTATTCCACCTCTAACAGATTTTTGACCTGCTTTCATTATTCTTCTCCTTCTACTGTTCCGTAGATTTCTTCTGTTGTTTCTTCAACAGGTGTTTCAATAGCTTTTTCTACTACTTCTTCTACTACTTCTCTTGTTTCTTCCATCTTATTCATCTCCTTTTCTATAATTATAATTTGATATTCCTGTAATTACACCTAGGAATGTAGAAACAGCACTTATAGTTAATACTATTTTTTCAGTATCAAAACCATATATCTGTCCCAAAGTTCCTATTAATGTAAGTACCGCAGGGATAAATATAATTAGTCCCCACTTAAATACATTATACACTTTGTCATTAAGTTTCATCAATATACACCTCCTTTACTAATCAGTTGTTTTTTCCAATCGTTCCACATTAAAACACCACCATTTTCTTTATATTTTTTATATTTTATTGAATATTTTAATGCTGTTTCTTTCATTTTTGCTTTTTGTTCTTCACTTTTAGAAATACCAACTCTATAACCTTTTAACCCTTTATTCCAAGGTTTATGGTGCATATTATTAGTGTTTTTTATTTTGTAGTGTTTGCCTTTATTCCAAGATGCAATTCCTTTTTTAAATCCATAAGTATTCCCTTTCGATGCTAAACCTATTTTCTTTTTAGTTTCTTCTGTGTGTTTTCCTCTAAATCCTTCACCACCATCAGTAATATTATATTCACCTTTTCCATATTTTCTTTCTAATGAAATATAATATATTTCTCTTTTATCAGCATCTTGCCTTGTTATAATATTATTTTCAATAATTTCTTTT
>JAZRJN010000063.1:0-6071 GCA_045645785.1 Candidatus Aphodosoma sp.
TCGTCGGCTATACCGATGCGTATTTGGTGAGGGTTTTCTTTGCGGGTTTCAGCCGTTTCGGCATATGCTATGAGTGTGCAAAGAAGTATTATTGTTGTGGTTATTAGTTTTTTCATGATACTATAGGTCTACAGTCAACAGTCAATAGTCAACAGATAATTAAATAATTTCAATTCTCAATTCTCAATTCTCAACTCTCAATTCTCAATTCTCAATTCTCAATTCTTCATTGAGGTATATGATAATTTTCTCGCCACGATAGAGCGAGTCGGGGATAATGGTGTCTTTAGGGAGATAGGTGCGGAGTGAGTCTTGGTCTTCGAGTCGGATGTTGTAGTCGCGCGAGATAGGAAGGTGGATGTGGAATGCACCTGCACTATCGGTTTCGACATAGCCTGGTTGGTCGTTGCCTGTGATTCGTACGCCTTTGATAGGCTTATGGGTTGTGGCGGAGAGCACTTCGCCATTGATACAGCGAGCGTAATCGTCGCCATAGTATGGGGCGTAGCATGCTTGAAACACGAATGCGATAGAGGTAACTCCAAGAGTGCCAAGTAGCCAACGGAGGGCTTTGCTGTATAGATTACGGATGGATTTCATAGTAGATAACAGATAATAGGTTATAGATAATGTTCTAATTTTTAATTCTCAATTCTCAATTCTCAATTTCTCTTGTGGTATAGAGTCTTGAGGAGTGGTGGTTGTGTCTGGTGTGATTTGAATTATAGTGGGTAGTTTTCGCATAGCTATGGTGTCGGGTATGCGAATTGGTTTAGTAGGTCGAATGTTGTGTAGTTCGTTTAAATTGCCTGGATCTGTACAAGAGTCATCGAATTCATTGTCATCATAAGGCATTGTTGCAGGAGATTCGCAAGATAGTATAGTTGCTGCTATAAAGAATATCAATCCGAGTATTTTTAATGCAGTTTTCATAGACTTTTAGAGTTTTGTTTGATAAATATTGAGAATAGAATTAATTTTTTTGTGTGTTTCATTTTTTCTTGGAACAAAGTTAAGGGTTTATTTTTGAAGTGCCAAATTTTTTATATATAATTCGTGTGGTTTTTGGTGTATATTGTTTTAGAAGTGAAAAATATATATATTATAAATTGTAATTAGCTTGTTTTTAGTGTAATAATAAAATATTATGAATATTTTGTTATATGTAATTTTATTTGTAAATTTGCGGGTGAATATATAATTTGTTGTTTGATTATAAAAAAGATTGAAAAATATGAATTTGAAAAATCTTGTATTATTGGTAGTTGTGTCGCTTTGCGTTGCGTGTGGTAGAAATACGCAATTAGAGAATGGAGAGTTGAAAGAGTTGTGTGAGGCGATGTATGAAATGTCATATAACGATATTTCGATAGAGCGAGTGGATAGTTTGCTTGGTGAGTTTGAAAAGCAGGGCGATGTGAAACGAGTGGCAGTGTGCCGATTGGTTAGGGGTGCTAAGCTTTATGGTCAGAATAAGTATGCTGATGCTTTGGTGGATTTGAAGCATGCAGAGCAGTATATTGAGGATGATGATGCTGAGGTAGGTAGGCTGTATTATTATTTGAGTAGAATATTTGCGGTGGATAATCCTGTTCAGAGTGATTATTATGCTCATAGGTTGTTAGATTGGGCGGAAGAAAAAGAGGATGTTGAGATGAGGGCTTTTGGTAATAAGTTATTGATGAATATAGCAGAAGAGATAGATACAGCAGAGTATTATAGGGTAGAGGCAGTGAAATGGTTTGGTGTAGAGGACGATACGTTGATGGTGGAGAAGTGTAATGCAAGATTTGGAATAAAGTTTGTGTATGATTTGCCGTTGGATTCGGCAGTGGGGTTGATATTGCCATTTTATGAGCGGATTGGCTATGTGCGTGATGCAGATGCTTTGGCTACGGTATATTTGTTGAACAACGATGCCGATGCTGCACTGCCATATATAGAAAAGTTGAGAGGGGTGAATGGTTTTGAATATCAGTATTATAACAATATGGCAGTTTATTATTCTCAGAAAGAGGAGTTTGAGCAGGCGTTGATGATGTATGATTCGGCTTTTGTTATATATCAGGAGCAGGCAAAGATGCTGTTTGAGGAGCAAATAGCCCGTGTGAATGGCGAATATGACAAGAAGTTGTATGATAAACAAATTGAATTACAACGATATAAGACTATGTTTGTGGTGTTGATGTTTGTGTTGTTGGTATTGGTCGGTGTGGCATTGATAGTGTGGTTGGTGAGAATATTGATGTATCATAAAAGACGCAATAGGGAGTTGAAGGTGCAGAAAGAGAAATTGGAGGAGGATAATGAAGAGTTGGTGGATATGACACATAAACAATCTAAGAAATTGTATGCCGTGTCGGATATTTGTAGGAATACGTATGTTTCGGTAGTTACTACCAATCCAGAAATGGTGAAAGTGATAAGTCGCTCTTTGTGTGAGGCGCTGCATGAGGAGTATCCGCAGTTGTCGAATATGGATTTTACGTATATGTTTTTGGATTTTATAGGTTTGAGTGCAAAAGAGATATGTAGGATATTGAGTGTTCAGGAGGGAACGTATTATTGTCGTAGGTCGGCAATAAAGAAAAAACTTGCTTCGGAGGGAGATAGGGATATAGATGAGATGTTTGATAAGTTTTTTCTTGGGATTAAATAATTTTTGTATCAGGGAATGGGAGGTTGAGTTGGGAGTCGGGGTGAGTGTTTGAGACGCAAGGTTTTGCGTCTCTATTTGTTTCTGTGTTTTGAGAGACAGAGAGTCCGATGAGGCGGATTGGACGGTTGTGATAATCGACTTTTTTGAGGAGTTGCTTGGCGAGGGGTAGTATGGTTTTGAGGTCGGTGAGTGGTGAGGTATGGGTGTGACTGCGAGAGAGTTGGGTAAAGTCGTGGAACTTGATTTTGAGTGTGAGGGTGTTGCCTTTGAATTGTTTGCGAGAAAGGCGTTCGACGAGTTCGGTTACGACATGGTAGAGTTCGATGATGACAGATGAGGTGCGGCAGACGTCGCGTTCGAGGGTGTGCTCGCAACCGATTGATTTACGGATATATACGGCTTCGACGGGGCGTAGGTCGATGCCACGAGCGAAGTCGTAGTAGGTTTGTCCCATCTTGCCAAATTGGCGAGTGAGCATGGCGAGAGAACACTGACGGAGGTGTTTGCCTGTGTGGATGCCGAGTTGGCGGAATTTGCGTGCAGAGACTGCGCCAACGCCCCAGAATTGCTCTATGTCAAGAGTTTCGATGAAGTCGAGGGCCTTGTCGGGATGGATGACGCAGAGACCATCGGGCTTGCGATAGTCGGAGGCGACTTTGGCGAGGAATTTGTTGTAAGAGACTCCAGCAGAGGCGACGAGATTGAGTTCGGTGCGGATGCGTTGTTTGATTTCGCGGGCAATATCAACGGCGAGTTCGATGCCTGGCTTATTGTGGGTTACGTCGAGGAAGGCTTCGTCGAGCGAGATAGGTTCGATGAGGTCGGTGTAGGAGTGGAAGATTTCGTGGATTTGTGCAGAGACCTCTTTGTAAACTTCCATGCGCCCAGGCACGAAGATGAGGTCGGGGCAGAGGCGTTGGGCTTTGATGGACGACATCGCAGAACGGACACCGAAACGGCGTGCCTCGTAGCTGGCAGCGGACACGACACCGCGCACATCGCCGTGGCCTACAGCAATGGGTTTGCCTTGTAACTCAGGGTTGTCGCGCTGCTCAACCGAGGCATAGAAGGCGTCCATGTCGATATGTATGATTTTGCGGTGCATTTTTGTATGCAAAGTTAACTATTTTTATCTGTTTTTAATGAGATTTTATTGATATTTTTTTGTAACTTTGTGGCATGAAATATGAAATGATAGATAGGTTGCGGAGAGAACGTAGCTTGGCGGATGCTGAGTTGCGAGAGTTGTTGTTGTCGGCTGATAATGAGTTGGTGAAGGAGTTGAAACGTCAGGCGCAAGAGGTTGCGGTGGAGGTGTTTGGTCGTGAGGTGAAGGCGCGTGGGTTGATTGAGATTTCGAACTATTGCAAGAATAATTGTTATTATTGTGGTATTCGTGCGGGTAATGCGTCGGTGGAGAGATATAGACTGTCGGCAGAGGAGATATGGGAGTGTTGTGAACAGGGGGATTTGCTTGGTTTTAAGACATTTGTATTGCAGGGCGGTGAGGATGTGCGTCATACGACGGAATGGGTCGAGATGGTGGTGAAGGAGATTCGTAGGCGTTGGCCAGAGAAGGCGATTACGCTGTCGTTGGGTGAGCGACCAGATGAGGATTACGAGCGATGGTTTGCGGCTGGAGCGGATAGATATTTGCTGAGGCATGAGACTGCGAATGAGGTGCATTATGGGCTTTTGCATCCAGAGGGGATGTCGTATGAGAATAGGATGCGGTGTTTGCGGACGTTGAAACGGATTGGATATGAAACTGGTACGGGGATGATGGTGGGTAGTCCGTATCAGACGGTGGATGATTTGGTGGGCGACTTGCGATTTATTGAGAAGTTGCAACCACAAATGATTGGTATTGGGCCGTTTGTGAGTCATAGAGATACGCCGTTTGCGGAGTGCAAGAATGGGTCGGTGGAGTTGACACTGAGGTTGATAGCGATATTGCGTTTGATGCATCCTACGGCGAATATTCCGGCTACGACGTCATTGGGTACGTTGGCTGGAGATGGGCGCGAACAGGGGATTATGGCAGGGGCTAATGTGGTGATGCCTAACCTGTCGCCAGTGTCGCAACGGAAGAAATATGCGCTGTATGACAATAAGATATGTATGGATTTGGAGGCGGCGGAGAGTCGGAAGGGGATAGAAGAGCAGCTTGCGAAGCTTGGGTATTATTTGAGTTGATGTTTTGTTTTGTTTCTGTTTTAACAGAAGTACAGATTTTATATTTTGTGGGTTTGTAGATTTGTTTTGCGTTTTTTATGTTTTGTAGGGATGATTGTCTTTTTAAGTACATGCCCTAAGTCATGAATTAATTGTTTGATTTTTTTTATTTTTTTGTTATGATAGATATTTCTGATGATGAATTGGTTAAAATGATTGTTGGTGCTGCGTTTGAGGTGAGAAAACGTTTGGCTCAAGGTTATTTGGAGAGTACCTATGAAAATGCGATGATGGTGGAGTTGAAGATACAAGGCTTAAAAGTAGAGAATCAAGTGCCGATGAGAGTAGGTTATAAGGGTGTTGAAGTAGGTGTTTTTAGGGCGGATTTATTAGTGGAGAAGCGAGTGATTGTAGAGATAAAAGCGGTTGCGCAGTTGAATAAAATACATGAGATGCAGCTGGTTAATTATTTGCAAACAACGCATATAGATAATGGTGTTTTAGTGAATTTTGGTGGAGATGAATTTGAGGTGAAGCGTAAATTTAGGATAAGAAAGTAGGTTTGAATATGATTTAAGGCTTGTACTTTCTTGAAAATAGTATTTAAATTATTTTGCGAGTAAATATTTGATATTCTTATCAAGTATTAAAATTGAATTTGTACTTTTGTTAAAAATAAAAAATTGAAATATATGTACGATAAGTTATCATCAAAAGCGGTAGAATTCATTGACCATGAGGAGATTTTGGCATCGATTGCATGGGCAGATGAGAATAAGAATAATAGGGCTCTTATTGAAAGTTTGATTGAGAGAGCCGGTGATTATAAGGGGTTGTCGCACCGTGAGGCAGCATTGCTGTTGGCGTGTGAGGATGAGGAGTTGATACAGAAGATGTTTGCGCTCGCGCGCCGTATCAAACAACATATCTATGGCAACAGAATTGTGATGTTTGCGCCGTTGTATTTGTCGAACTACTGCGTGAATAGTTGTGTCTATTGTCCGTATCATGCAAAAAACAAAACTATTCCACGCAAGAAATTGACACAAGAAGAGATTGCTGCAGAGGTGGTTGCATTGCAAGATATGGGTCATAAACGCTTGGCATTGGAGGCTGGTGAGCATCCGATATTGAATCCGTTGGAGTATATCTTGGAGAGTATCAAGACCATATATAGCATCAAGCACAAGAATGGCGCGATACGCCGAGTGAATGTGAATATTGCAGCAACAACGGT
>JAZRJN010000064.1:0-2217 GCA_045645785.1 Candidatus Aphodosoma sp.
CCATTTTTCAATACAGACACTCTATTAACTTCAGCGATATTGATAATATATTCGCCATAAGATGCGGTTTTCTTTGCCATGATAAATTAGATTTTAAGTATTTTCTGCCTACTCTTTTTGATTTTCGGTATCTTCCTTTTATTTGTAGGCAAACGGGCGATCAAGCCCGAATGCCTTATTATTTATTATTAATATTCACCACGAGCAGCTTTGCCGATTGTGATTTCGTTTGGAACGAGGATTTTGCCTGTTTTGTCTTTGATTTGGACCGTTACGCCAAATGTTGCATCAAAAAGTTTTTCGGCATCACCTACTTTTGTGCTACCTTTGATTTTAAGTGCATCGGCAGATGCTTTTTTCACATCTTTAGTTGTTTTTTCGTTCAATTGGTTGAGTGTCAAATCGCCATCGGCAATTTGTTTGCCTTTGTAGAAGACTAATGTTAAATCGAACGCAGCCATGAAATCGGCTGAAATTGTTTTCAATTTTTTGTTTGGAGCAACTGTAAACTCCGCTGAATTGAAACGGTCTTTAATACTGTCAAAAAGTCCCATAATTGTAAATGTTCTAAAATGTTAATATTATTTTCGTTTTTTAGTTACTGCTTTGATGATTGCTCCACCGATTTTACGCTCAAGACCTTGACGCGTGGTTGGTATGCCTATAGCGCGTGCTAATTTATTTTTGAGGCCTGAAATGCCTACTGCTCGTTTCAATGAGAAACTTAATCCTGGTATTTTCATGATATTTTAGTTAATTAACGTTAGTTCGATATGACTTTTATCCCACACAGATAACACAGATTTTTTCGCATTTTTCGCCATCCGGCTCAAGACTGTTGGTTCGGCTCAAGACCGTTGGTTCGCTTATGATTCTTGCTACGCTCGACAATTTAAGTAAACTGAATTGCCCTCGCTTATCGCAAGAATTTTCAGATTTTTACCATCTAAATATAAAATTCGCTCTTTTACTACGCAAAAATCGCTATACAGATTACACAGATAGATTACCCTGTCGCACCTACGGCGCTTGTTATACCATGTATCCATCTCATCAGGGGTTTACACCCCTGCTTGGGTTATATCGTCTCTGCGAGTTTTTTTTAATTACAGCACTCTTAACCCCTCCCCTCTTCGAGGACCTCCCTAAAACAGGGGAGAAATATAATCACTTCACAATGGTATATTTAGCATTGAAGTATTCGGTCTTTGGGGAAATGGCTATGACTTCGAGCCAAACGTAATTATGAAAGCGCATACGTTCATTTTCAAACCCTAAATAGATGGTTTGCAAACCATTCATAGGGATACGTCCATTGCACGATTGTGTGCCCATTGTAGAATAATTGACATTGTATTGCAACTCGGATGTTGGTTTGCCGTCTTGAAATTTTTTTGCTTGAGATGAACTTGTAAATACGAACATATTGATATAAGCATCTTCTTCGCGCGGTGGTTTGTTATCTCCCAAAAGAGTTTGGATAAGTCCAATGCTATGTTGAGACTCGTAGAGAGGCATACCTAAAACTTTGATTTTACTATATGAATGATTCATATCTTCACTAAACTTACCATCGGTGTACATATCTTCTTCGTCGGTAGAGATACGCAAACGATAGAGAATGTCGGTTGTGCCTGCTGGCACCTGAACAGCTACAATACCACGATATGAACCTGAGAATGCGGCTTTGATTTGACCACGAAGTGTAAACTTACGTGGTTCTTCGAATACATTAGACATTTTGAGACCTTTTGTTGATATTGCACGAAAAGCTCCTTTCTCACATTCAACAATTTCGGTGTTGACTGTTGCCAAATTATTCAAACGACTGATATCTGGGACTTTATATCCAACACTGATATTGGCATATTGTGTTGCTCCTGGATTGACTTCTACAAGATAGATAGCAGAATTGCGAATAGCAAGCGAATCGTGCACCTTGGTCTTACTACTATAGGTTTTGAGCAATTTACGAGAATCGGCATTATAGATTTTGACTGTAGCAGGCGATTCGGTTTCGATAAGATAGAACATTTTATCTCCTTTCTCAAGATAAACTGGGAATGCCTCTGTTCCACCATCCATCAAATAGTCTTCTTTCTTATGACCGGTAATGCCTAATGTAGCAACCTCACGCTGCAATCTCTCTTCAAGTTTATTACGGACAAAGTCGGTGCGTTTCTTTAAGTTATGACATTTTGCTAAAGCTGTAGAATC
>JAZRJN010000065.1:0-2181 GCA_045645785.1 Candidatus Aphodosoma sp.
TCTGTTGGATTAGATGTTTGAAGGAACATATTAAGATCTGACAAAGTGTTAAATGCATAAATAGCAACAAATTCTTGTACAGCAAACATTCCTTCTTCTGCTAAATAGATACCTTTTGCATCAAATCTAGCAGGAAGAGTACTAGTAAGTTCACAATACAACATAGTTTCACCATCAGGCATGAAATATGAATTCCATCCCATAAAACCAGCCTCAACTATTGGTTCCAAACCTTTGTAGATAACAGTTTCTCCAGCGTGAGCTTTAAGCTCGTCCATTGTTGTTACTTCAATTGGACCTCCTGCTGCAACTACCGATAAATTCAAAGTAATTGTAGAATCACAACCACCTATTGAAACTAAAGGCATCGAATAAGTTCCTGGAGAAGTCAAGCCTTCAAATCCATAACCTGAATAAACCTCTCCCTCTTTAATTGTAGCATCATAAGTTTGTCTATAATCTGGCAATACTGTAAGATTAAGAATTGCCAAAGTATTACTACCTTCCCATAACTCATAAGTTCCAGTTTCATAAAATACCATACCACCAAATTCATACACATCGCCATAACATGTAACCGCCTCATAATATACACTATCTATTACATTTGAACTTTCAATAAACACTGGGTCAACGCGCAATAAATCAGAATCAGGAATGTATGTAAATGTAAGGTCATAAATACCAGTTTGAGAAACTGTCAACAACATATCACCATTTTGTGGATATTGTCCCTCATTCCATGTTCCATTTGCCGCTACTTTATAACGATATTCCACACCTGCATCCAAATGAATCGAAGTAAATGTTTTTGTATAAACTCCATCTTCCTCTACCATTTTATAATCATCTATCTTTTCTCTATATGCATCTGTCAAAAATTCTTCTCCAAAAATCTCTTTTGACCCACAAACAGAATAATATTCAATTTCAAATTGTCCAAACTGATCAATACCTTCTGCTACAAGATAAATTGCTCCCATCCAATCGTAATAAGATATAGTCACTGTTGCTGCTTGTGGCAATGTGAATGAAATATTTCCACCTGGCACACCAACATAACCTTTTGTACTATTTGCTGCATCCACATACTCTGCACCTAACCATTGACCTTTATAAACAACCTTAAATTCATAAGATCCAGCAGGCAAATTTTTATACGTTTTAACATATGCCAAATCACCCAATACCATACAATGCTCTGGATCACTTGGATTCCAATCATTAAACGATCCAGCAACAAACACTGTACAATCATCTTCCTCCTCTACATTAGTAGGTATCACAGTAAATGAATAATTCCAAATACCTTCATAATCAGCAATACCTGTAAGTGCTGCAACATTTGCAGGAACTTCCAATCCTAGTCTATTCCACAATCTAGGATTAAATTCAAGTTTTGATTCACCTTGTACCCAATATGCAATATATTCATCATCAGTTTCTTCAAGTGTAAGGTCTGTCAACTTAACAACTCTATTTGCATAAGGAGACACATAAACTTCACCATTCCATGATGCTTCTTGCCATGCTGCTTGATCTTCCACCAATGCATCCAAAGCTACTTCAATCACATTTACTTCTCCTTCTGACACATAAGTCAAGTCAACATCAATACCATAATCAGCACCTGTTAACATAGTGTATCCGCCTTCAAAGAAACCGTTAATACCTAAGATTGAGTCTCCAACTTCTACTTCGTATGGGAATGTATATTCATATGCCTCATTAAATACACCAACACCTTTAACAACAAGTACTCCTGTTGCATCTTCTACAAAGAGTGTATAACCTCCCCATTGATCATAATGGATATAATTTACAACTACTGGGTTAGCCAAAGCTGTTGAAATACCACTATATCTTGGACCTGCTGCAATAAGAGCTGCAATATTGTCAAAATATTCTTTTGATTCTTTAACTTCTATTGCATAGAAAATATAACCACCAGCAGCTGGTTGATAAGCCAACACACCTGCCAAATATTTATCAAATGTTTTTCCTACATATTCAGTTAAATTTGTATTTGGACCACATTGAACTACAGTAATTGAACCATTATAGCTATCTGTAATTGTCCATGCACCAGGAATAGTTTCGCTATTAGCAACTGTGAAATTATTAATCATAACATAACCTGACACGTAGCTATATATACCTTCTTCAATTGAAGAAAGAGAA
>JAZRJN010000066.1:0-11745 GCA_045645785.1 Candidatus Aphodosoma sp.
CTCCGTGTGTCCCCCTTGGGGACCTCTCTTCTTTGCTCTATAGTATATTTATCCTATATTTATAGTATATTTATCTTATATTTATAGTATGTTATAGTTAGTGTGGGGTAGTGGGGAGGATATATAAAAAATAGGCGGTCAATCGGGATTTGATTGACCGCTTATTTTTTTGTGTGTTATCTAAACGAACTGCCTCCGAGGAATTCTCGTAAGAGTGATGTAGCTGGGATTTCGTGGTCGTGGATTGGGATGAAGTATTTGAGGAATTTGAGGAGGCGGTGTGCTTCGGTGTATTCCTCGCAATATTGTGGAACGTCGGCAAGGATTGGCTCAGCATGTTTGCGGAGGACGGCAAGTTCGAACAAGAGAGCTGAATTGAACATAACATCAGCATTCTCTTGATAAGGGAATATCCAACGCTCTTCGCCGCGACGCACTGAAGGCCAGCGTTGTATGGTCTCACGAGCGGAATAGTTGCGGAAGTTGTAGTCGCGCACGATGCGACGTAACAAACGAGTGTCGGCAGTCGGTATCCAGTTGTGTGAGTCGAGTGAAATGGTAGTAAGTGCCGAAACATAGATTTTGAACATGGCGGATTGTGGTATTGATGGACACATGTCAGGGTTGAGGGCATGAATACCCTCCATTATCAACACACTGCCTGGCGTGAGTTGTACCTTTTCGCCACGCCAACGGCGTTCGCCAATGGTGAAATCGTAGTACGGAATTTCAACCTCTTCGCCATTGAGTATTTTTACTAATTGGTCGTTAAGCAATTCAAGGTCAAGTGCATTGAGTGCTTCGAAATCCCATTGTCCGTGCTCATCAAGAGGAGTATCGACACGATTGACGAAATAGTTGTCGAGGCTGAGAACAATAGGCTTGATGCCTGCCACCATAAGTTGGATGCTGAGACGCTTAGAGAATGTGGTCTTGCCCGAAGATGATGGACCTGAAATCATCACGAAACGACTTTCGGGTTGGCGATGGGCAATCATATCGGCAATTTGGGCTATCTTCTTTTCGTGCAAAGCTTCCGACACTTTGATAAGGTCGTAAACTGAATGGTCGCGACATATTTTGTTGAAATCGCCCACATTGGTGAGCTCCATAAGTTTGTTCCAACGTACGAACTCGTTGAAGATGTCGAACATCTTAGGTTCGTCGATGAAATCGGCCAATTTTGATGGATTCTTCATATCGACAACACGAAGAAGAATGCCGTTTTTGTAGCTCTGCAAGTCGAACATAGGCACATAGCCCGTAGATGGCACAAGCACGCCATTGTAGTGGTCTATATAGTCGCCGATGCGGAAATAGCGCACGTATGGCACCCCGAGTGTCTCAAATAGAATGGCTTTGTCCATCAAACCGCGTTGGCGGAACATCTCGATGACGGTCATAGTTTGCCGTTCTTCGCTTACGATAGGCATATCGGCTGCAATGATTTCTTGCATCTTGTGGCGTAATTCGTCGATGAGAGTTTCAGGCACTTTTGATTCGCGATTGTCGATGCAGCAATAGTAGCCATGGCAGATGGGATGCTCGATACGGAGTTGCGAATTAGGGCGAATTTCGGACAACGCCTTAGCCATAATCATACTGATAGAACGCAGATAGACGCGAATACCTGATGGGCATGAAACATCGATGAATTCGATGTTTTTTGGCTTATAAATCCTAAAATTTAACGACTCGACTTTGTAATTTACACGAGCTGCCAACACTTGATTAGGCAGATTGATTTGTAAATCGTTGTAGATGTCAAGCAAAGAGACGCCCATCGGGTACTCTTTGAATGTCTGAGTGTTTTTGCAGTAGATTGTGACCATGATATTTAGTTAGTAGTGAGTAGTTATTAATGATTAACGGATTGATTTTCAGGTTTAATTTGGTGTGTTTGTAGCAAAGCATTATTTTCGGTGTAAAGTTACACAAAAATTTGATAAATAATAGACAAATTTTTATTAAATTTGCAGTCGGAAAACTTTAATTTTTTATTATGAACTTTGGTTTTATTGATTTATTGACCCTCATTGGCTCTATCGGACTCTTTTTGTACGGTATGAAGTTGATGAGTGAGGGTTTGCAAAAAGCTGCGGGTGACCGTTTGCGTAACATTTTGGCTTGGATGACAAACAATCGTTTTGTCGGAGCCTTGACAGGTATTCTTGTAACTGCGCTCATTCAGAGTTCTTCGGCAACTACTGTAATGATTGTTAGTTTCGTTAATGCAGGATTGTTGTCTTTGGCTCAATCTATGGCAGTTATCATGGGTGCTAACGTAGGTACTACTGCCACAGCATGGATTCTTTATCTCGGTGGTTTCAAGGTTAATCTTGCTGCAGCATCTATTCCGCTTATTGCATTCACTATTCCAATGCTCTTTTCTAAAAAGAATTCTTGGAAAAGCTGGGGCGAGGTAATTCTTGGTTTCTCTTTCCTTTTCATGGGATTGGATTTGTTAAATCACTCAGTGCCAGACCTTCGTTCTAATCCAGAGCTTTTTGCTGCAATACAAAACTATGCCGACATGGGATTTTTGTCTATCCTACTTTTTGCTTTTGTTGGTATGATACTTACAATGGTAGTGCAATCATCAAGTGTTACTTTCGCTATTGTACTTGTCATTTGTAGTAAGGGTTGGATCTCTTTTGACATGGCGGCGGCTTTGGTTCTAGGTAGCAATATCGGTACTTGTATCACTCCACTCATTGCAGCTATTTCAGGTAACATTTGGGCAAAACGTGCAGCTATGGGGCACTTGATGTTTAATGTTTTAGGCTCTATTTGGGTGTTGGCTTTATATTATCCATTTATGAAATTAGTTATTTGGTTGTCAACGCTTGGACAAGGTGATCCAACAGCATTGCTTGCTTTTGTAGATAGCACTGATCCTTCAATTATCAACGCTCTTAACGATGGTACACTTGATTTGACTGACCCAACAAATCAACAACTTGCTACTACTTTTGCAGCTAATCAAGCATACGTTTCGTTTGGATTGTCTATCTTCCATACACTTTTTAATACAATCAATATTTGTATTATGATTTGGCTTACAGGTTTATATGTAAAAATTGTTACAAGACTCATCCCTGCCAAACCTACAGAAGAAGACAACGAATCGCACCTTACATTCATCACAACAGGTATGCTCTCTACATCAGAGCTTTCAATCCTTCAAGCACGCAAAGAAATCCAACTCTATGGCGAACGCGCTCAACGTATGTTTGGTCTCGTGCGCGACCTTTTCCACGAAGAAGACGACAAAGAATTTACCGCTAAATTCTCGCGTATCCAAAAATATGAAAACATCTCTGACCGCATGGAAATGGAGATTGCAAACTACTTGACTAAAGTTTCTGCAGGTCGCCTCTCTGACGAAAGTAAACACCAAGTACAAATGAAGCTTCGTGTAATCTCTGAAATTGAGAGTGTTGCCGACTCATGCTACAATCTTGCTCGTACATTGCAACGCCGCAAACAACAACCTGAAAAATTCACTGATGAATTAAATGGTAACATCGAATTGATGTTTAATCTTATCGAAAGCGGTTTGCAAAATATGTGTAACGTACTCACCGAAGACCACATCGACCACACGTACGTAAATACAGCACAAAATATTGAAAACGAAATTAACAACTATCGCAATCAACTTAAATTGCAAAATGTTGTTGCCGTAAACGAAGGCTACTACAACTATCCTACTGCAACAACATATATGGATACAATCGTTGAATGCGAAAAAATGGGCGACTATATTGTCAACGTAGTTGAAGCAGTTGCCGACTCGAAAGTTCACCCAGTTGCTGATTAAAACATAAAAAGACATAAGGACAGAATCTGTGTTCTTATGTCTTTCTGTCTAAAAAAATAATAAAATGACATTAACAGAACAACAATTCGATAAATCGGCAGCCGAATGCCGTTCGATTTACGAGAAAAAATTGAAAGACTATGGAGCAGCATGGCGTATCATGCGTCCAGCAAGTCTTACCGACCAAATATTCATCAAAGCCAATCGTATTCGCTCTTTAGAAATCAAAGGTACTTCGATGGTTGGCGAAGGTATCCGTCCTGAATTGATAGGTATTATCAACTACTGCATCATTGCCCTCATTCAATTAGAGTTGGGCTATGCTGAAACTGACGACCTACCAGTTGAGCGCGCACTCGAATTATACGACAAATATATGCTTAATGCCAAAAACCTCATGATTGCTAAAAATCACGACTATGATGAGGCATGGCGTCAAATGCGCACACAATCATATACTGACCTCATTCTCATGAAGATACACCGTACAAAGCAAATCGAAAATAACGATGGCAAAACCCTCATTTCCGAAGGCGTTGATGCCAACTATTTCGATATGCTCAACTACGCAATCTTCTATATGATTCAACAAGTTTAATTCATAATTTTTTCGCCTAACGGCTCAAAGACTTTCAGTTCATAATGCATAATTATTGTTCGACAAGTCCGACAATATCTCGTGTCTTGTTTCTCATATTTCGTGTCTTAGTAGGGATTACTTTCGTGTTCTCTGGTTTCGTGAAGGCAATCGACCCACTTGGCACAACATATAAAATTCAAGACTACCTCGAAGTGATGAACCTCAATTGGTTCTCCGAGTTGGCTTTGGTGGCGTCGTTTGCACTCATCACTGCCGAGTTTGTGGTTGGTATGTTTTTGATTACCAACGTTAATTTCAAACTCGGACTTTGGCTCTCGTCGTTTCTTATGTTAGCAATGACACCGCTCACACTCTGGATTGCCCTTAAGAATCCAGTAACCGATTGTGGATGTTTTGGCGATGCAATAATCCTCTCAAATTGGGCAACCTTTTGGAAAAACATAATACTTGATGCGTTGATTATCATCTTGTGGTTGTTGCAAAAAAGAGTTTATCGCCCTTGGCTCACTTCGTTTCCATCATGGATTTTGACATTGAGTTTCAGCCTTATCACTATTGGTGTGGGCATACATTCGCTCAACAATTTGCCTATTATTGACTTCCGCCCTTATAAAATAGGTAACGATATACTCGTCGGTATGGAATTGCCTGAAGGTGCTGTGCGCGACCAATATCACACTACATTTATATATAGCAAAGATGGTGTAGAGCAAGAATTTGAATTGCAAGACGCACCATATAGCGACTCAACATGGATCTTCGTTGAGCAACGTACCGAGTTGATAGCCAAAGGTGAAGAGCCTCCAATCCACGATTTCTCTATTATTACACCCGAAGGTGACGATTTGACTTATGACATTCTTTATCGCGAAGGTCGCACCTACCTTGTGGTGATGTATGATTTGCATAAAACAAAGACCAAATATCTCGACAATGTGCGTCAAATCTATGATAAAGCACAAGACGAAGATGCTGAATTCCTCGTGCTTACAGCTTCATCTGATTTGATTGATGAATTTAAGCATGAGTATAACTTACAATATCAATTTGCACTCACCGACCCAATTCAACTCAAAACAATGGTGCGTTCAAATCCGGGAGTAGTTATCCTTGAAGGCTCAAAAGTAGTCGATAAATTTAATCCTAATTGGAAATATTGTAAATAAGGAATAGGGAATAAAGAATAGGGAACTGGGAGTAGGGAGCAAGGAGTAAGGAATTTTTGTAATATACAAAGGGAACCTCGAGAGGTTCAATGTTAGTAACCGTTGTGTGATTTTTTATAGGAGCAAAGCGATATACAAAAAATTACCTGCGGACAGAAAAAACACCCTCCTCCCCCCTTACCGACCCCGAAAGGGTCGAACGCAAATTCTGTCTTCAAAAAATGTATAAACGAGCGAAGCGAGTATGTCTAACATCTCGTGTCTCGCATCTAAAAATCTAAAAATATGAGAAAAAACATTGTAGCAGGTAACTGGAAAATGAACAAAAACCTGCAAGAAGGCGTAGCATTAGCTACTGAATTGAAAGAAAAAGTAACTAACCCTAATTGCGATGTAATCATTGGCACACCATTCATTCATCTTGCAACTGTGGCTGAATTAGTTAAAGGTTCTCCAATCGCTGTTGCTGCCGAAAACTGTGCAGACCACGCATCAGGTGCTTACACAGGCGAAGTATCTGCCGAAATGGTGGCTTCTACAGGCGCAACATATTGTATTATAGGTCACTCTGAACGCCGTACATATTATGGCGAAACATACGAAATTCTTCGCGAAAAAGTACAATTAGCTTTGGCTAACAACCTCCGCCCTATCTTCTGTATTGGCGAAGTGAAAGAAGAACGCGAAGCAAATCGTCAAAATGAAGTAGTTAAAGCACAACTCGAAGGTTCAGTATTCAACCTTTCAGCAGAAGACTTTGGCAAACTCGTTATTGCTTATGAGCCAGTTTGGGCTATCGGCACAGGATTGACTGCAACTCCAGAACAAGCACAAGAAATCCACGCTTACATCCGTAGCCTCATCGCTGAAAAATATGGCAAAGAGGTAGCCGACAACACATCAATCCTTTATGGTGGTAGCTGTAATGCTAAAAACGCAGCAGGTCTCTTCGCTAACCTTGACATCGATGGTGGCCTCATCGGTGGCGCATCTCTTAAAGCTGATGATTTCTGTGCAATTATTAATGCATTTTAATGTAGGGTGTAATATTAGCCGAGCATGAACACTAAAAAACTCCATACAATGGTTGTATGGAGTTTTTTTTATCGTGGGATTTCGATTACTTCCATGTTTTTTATTTCGCCTTCGGTTATTTCGAAGCGGAGCATTGTGCGTGTTTGGTGGAAACCTTGTATGCCTGCGGCACCAGGGTTGAGGGTAAGCATGTCGAAGTGTTTATCGTACATTACTCGGAGGATGTGGCTATGACCGCAAACGAATATTTTGGGTTTTATAGCAAAGATTTGTCGTAGTGCTTTTGTGTCGTATTTACCAGGGAAACCGCCTATGTGGGTCATCAGTACCGAAATGCCTTCGTAGTCGAAAGAGAGGAATTCAGAAAATTCGTGGCGGATATTTTGGTCGTCAATATTTCCATACACAGCACGGAGCGGAGCGAATGAACGTAAGCGATTGACTACATCGAGAGAGCCTATATCGCCAGCGTGCCATATTTCGTCGCAATCCGTAAGATATTTTTCTATTTTCTTGTCGCACAACCCATGGGTGTCTGACATTAGTATGATTTTCATTGTTTTTTAGTAGCGAGTTGCGAGTAGGAGAAATAGGAGGTTATTTTTCGGGTTTTACGAGTATTCCGTCGAAGAGGGTTTTGATGATTATGTGTCGATGGTCGCGAATGTAGGTTCCGATGTTGTTTTTGAGGTATGGGGCTTCGAGACCTTTGAGGGAGTAGAGCATCATCATGGCTGCCCATTGTGTGCTGTGGATTTGGAAGATGCCGAGTCGCATGCCTTCGTCCATGATTTGCTTAATCATACGTATTTCTTTGATGTCGATAGAGCGGCGAGCTTTTTCGACTTCGTAGATGTTGCGGAAGAAGTCGGCGCGAAGTGAACCGTTGCGCTCGATAGCTTCTTTTACGGCGTCGAAGCGTGTGAAGATGTACTCTTCAAGTTTTTTGTCGGGCGAGAGGTCTTTGTTCATAACGACTTGTAGACGCTCGATAAGATGGTCCAACTCGTTTTCAATCACTGCAAGATATACTTCGTCTTTGTTGCTGAAATAGGTGTATATCGTGCGACGACCTTTGCCTGATTCGTTGGCAATGTTATTCATGGTGACATTGGTTTTGCCGTGCATGGCGAACAGACGGCGTGCAATATCAACGATGAGTTTGCGGGTTTTAGATTGTTTGTTGGTATCTTTCATTATTATATAGTCTACAGTCAACGGTCAATAGTCAACGGTTGAGTTTTGTTTTGCAAAATTAAACTTTTATTGTTAATAAACCAAATGTTTTTTGGGTGAAAAATTATTTTCGAATATTAGAAAAATGTTACGTTTTTGTAATAATCTATTGTATAGGTTGTTATAAGTTTGTTTTTTTGTTGTAAAATTGTTGTTTTCGAATATTAGAAATTTGGAGAAGAGAGAATAAATGCTTAAATTTGTCTGAAATTTGGGTGTGGTGAGATTGGATTTTGTTTAAAGAGATGTTTGTTTGAACTTTAAGTAATAGATTATATTTTGTTAAATATATGTTAAATAAAGTTAAATAGGGGGGGGGTAGATGTTGCACATTATGTTTTAATTGGTTAACTTTGTGGTGTAATTTTCATGCGAATTTTATATTTAATAGGCTTTTATTCTTTTGTTTAATCATAAAAATTTTACGGCTATGAAAAAAAGATTGTTTTTCTTATTGCTTATTATTGCATTGGCTGTGAATGCAATGGCGTATCAAACAATGTTGGTTGATGGTAGAATGTGGAGTGTGGTATATGGTCCTGGGTGCTTTACATGGTATGATACTATGATGTATAAGGTTGATGGGGATACTATTATAGAGGCAGAGACGTATAAAAGATGTTTGATTGGTAGTGGAGATACTTGGATGGTGGAGAGTTATTTGCGTGAGGATGTAGAAAAACAACAGGTATGGAGACGTACGACAAATTATCCTAAGGAGGAGTTGTTGTTTGATTTTAGTCTTAACGTAGGTGATACTCTAAATTATAGAAGTGTAGTTTGTGAACATGTTACATCTGTGAAAGATAATTTGGGTAGAGAACTCAAAAAATTCAACCTTACTGACCGGACTTATATTGAAGGTTATGGCTATGAAAGTATTGAAACTGAAGATTATGATAGAGATATAATATTTTTATGTGTTACGGAGGGGAATGATACGTTGATTGATTTTCAGGAAAATAGAGAAAGTCATGTCTATAAATCAATGGTATTAGATGGGTATCGTTGGAATGTGGTGACTCGTAATGCTTGGCTTGATGGGGCTGTTGTGTATGGAACGCATGTTGAGGAGTTTGATGGCGATTCAATTATAAATGGGGTCACTTATAAAAAATTGTGGATGTACTATCCTGAAAGTCCTAAAGAACGTATATTGGAAGGCTTAATTCGTGAGGATGCTTCGGCACAGAAAGTATGGGCGTATGGTAATGGTTTTGAGGCGTTGATGTATGATTTTGATGTGGAGATTGGTGATACTATTTCGTTGTTGAGTTGGTTACATTTGATGAAAAATATTACAGCAGAAGGGTTGAAGGATGATTATACTATTGTTGATTTAGTGGTGGATAATGTTGAAAAAGTTGATATTGCTCACTATGCAAGTCTTAAAAAAATTACTTTATTAGACCCGCGTAATAAAGATTATAAATTTGATATTTATGAACGTTTTGGGTCGCTTCGTGGTTGGATGCGTAGTGATTATGACTGGGTTGATGGTGGTGGTGTTAGTTTTATGGTTTGTGCTTTTGATGCATACGATGAGTTGTTGTTTAAACCTACTTATAACAATGAGTTAGATGAAATAGAGGATTGCTATATCAAAGAAACAAAGACAGATGTGCCAGATGTGGAATTGGAAATGGGTGATGTATATTATAATTCTGAAAATCGTGTATTGGTGCTCGATGTGGAAAATCTAATGGGTATAACGGTTTATGATGCTATGGGTAAAATGGTTGTTAATCGGGAATTAACGGCTGGAGTAAAAGCGATTTCATTGGATTTGAATATGGGCGTTTATATTGTTAATATTGTGACAGATAACAAACAATCGATTCGATCTAAAATTGTAGTAAAATAAATTTATTTTGTATAAAACTATGTAGGCAGGCTAATTGAAAGTCTGCCTATTTTTTTTGTGGGTGTATTGGTTGTTTGGTATAAGCGCAGATATTGTTATAGTATATTTATCCTAATATTTATGATATATTTATGGTATGTTGTAATTAGAGAGTAAGGAGTAGGGAGTGAGGAGTGAGGTGGATAATCTTGATGTTCCGGAACGTTGCGCTTGTCTGGGGTGAGAGTCAGCCTTGCGTCTGATGCTTTTGTTAGTCGTTCTAGATATTCTAGGCGCTGCGCTTTTCTATATTTTTTGATTTGGTTGTGGGTGATTGGATAGTGACTATGGGGTTTCGGTATGGAGAGAGAGATTGAATTTATTAAAAAGATGTGTTGAGGTGGGTAAGTTGTGTGGTGTTTATTTGTTTGTGTCAAAAAAAAGAGTTATATTTGCACGTGCTTTTGCTTGGAACTTGGAAAAATATAAACTTGAAATATATATTATACTATGACAACTTTGATTGAAAATATTGGACGCTTGGTTCAGGTGGAACGCGAGATTCGTCCGTTTGTGGCAGGTGATGCTATGAGCATTTTGCCTGAGATTGAGAATGCTTATCTTTTGGTAGAAGATGACGTAATTAAGGCTTTTGGTCCTATGTCTGAAGCTCCTGAAACTGCTGACCAAGTAGTTGATGCAGAGGGCCGTTTTGTGTTGCCTGCTTTCTGTGATGGTCATACTCATATTGTGTATGCAGGTAGCCGTGAGCATGAGTTTATTGATAAAATCAATGGTTTGAGTTATGAAGAGATAGCAAAACGCGGTGGCGGTATTTTGAATTCGGCTAAGCGTTTGCACGAAACATCGGAAGACGGACTTTATGAGCAAGCACTTGAAAGAGTGTATGAAATGATAGGTTTTGGTACGGGTGCAGCAGATATTAAGAGTGGTTATGGACTTTCGACTGAAGATGAATTGAAGATGTTGCGCGTAATTCGTCGTTTGAAAGAGACAACTCCGATGACAATTCGTGCTAACTTCCTTGGCGCGCATGCTGTGCCTGCGATTTACAAAGGTCGTCAAGGGGAATATGTAGATTTGATTTGTAAAGAGATGATACCTGCTGTGGCAGAAGAGGGATTGGCAGATTTTATTGATGTGTTCTGCGATAAAGGATTCTTCACGGTAGAAGAGACTGCTCGTATGCTTGAGGTGGGTGCACGATATGGTATGCGTCCGAAAATACATGCCAACGAGTTGGACGTTTCGGGCGGTGTGCAAGTAGGCGTAAAATACGATGCACTTTCGGTTGACCATCTTGAACGTACGACAGAGGTAGAGATTGAATGTTTGCGTAATTCGAATACTATTCCTACAATTTTGCCTGGCACTTCGTTCTTCCTCGGATTGCCATACGGCAATGCTAAGGGAATGATTGCGGCAGGATTGCCAGTGGCGTTGGCTTCGGACTATAATCCAGGCTCTACACCATCGGGTAATATGAAATTTGTGATGTCGCTTGCTTGTATTAACATGAAATTGACACCAGCGCAGGCTATCAATGCAACGACTATAAATGGTGCAGCTGCTCTTGGTTTGGCTCAGACACATGGCTCTATCGCTGTGGGTAAAAAGGCTAACTTGTTTATCACTAAAAAAATACCTTCAATCGACTTTATTCCATACGCATATACAACTGATATTGTTGAGGCTGTTATGTTGAATGGGGAATTTATTCAATGAGGAATTAGGAGTGAGGAATGAGGAATTACATACCCCTCACCCCTGTGGGGAGCTCCCCTAACTTAGGGGAGCAAAGGAGTAGGGAATATAATTATGAATTGGGAATTATGAATAGTGAATTGAAAAAAGTTTGGGGATTGTTTCTTACTACGGAGTTTATTCTTGCGCAGGTGATTGATGGTGTGTGGGGAGTATTCTTCGTGTGGATTACGTTCTTGTTTTGGGAGTTGTGGTACTTGATGGTGTTGGACGATGTGCGTGTGAAGGCAGAGAAACACTATAATGATATTGCGGG
>JAZRJN010000067.1:0-3204 GCA_045645785.1 Candidatus Aphodosoma sp.
AAAAAAAAAAAATAGTGGCCAATATGGCCCATCTATGTGTCGCACAGCACATGGTCTCACGACCCGGCCCAGCCATCGACTGCAACTCGACTGCCCGACGCGTCTAAACCATAACGACGTAAAGCCTAACCAGCGAACAGCGGCGAAACCACCCATGCACAGCCCCATGGACTCAGAGTGTACCATTGACAACGGTTTTCTGAGTGAGACGGAGGCGCCCGAAAGTCCGTGGCGCACGACGCGAACAATAAGTCTCGCATAATAACGGCCAAACACATCACCTTAGAGGAATAAGCCAGTTCGACTCTGGCAAAGGTGACCCACGATAGACGTGGAAGACGGCAAACACAACCGTACCAGAAGGAGGTAAAATTATGTGTAAAGTTTATGTTAAAGAAGGCAAATACTTCATGGAAGACAATGGTCAAGTTGTTGAATTGAAAACAATGTTGACCCACGGCAAACTCGAGGTTAAACTCCCTGAGAACAGTGCAAACAGGCAATATGTAATGTGCCACAAGATTGACCAGCTCGGCGAAATAACACTCGAGCCAAAAACTAGTGACCCACGTGTGTTACCAAAAGGCATGAGCACAAAAGCACTAGACGAATACATGACTGACGAAGAGCGCAAAATAGTAGAAGAAATTCGTGAAAAATGTAAAGTAAGAGCTGAGGCTGCGAAAGCTGAAAAGAAAGACGAAAAAAGCAAAGCCGATCTACTTGCAAAGATAGCAAAATATCAAGCTGAACTTGAACAATTGACGAAGGGCTCTAACTAAGAGGTATAACTATGAACACGTTCGGATTAGTTTACAACAATCACAAACATAGATATGTAAGAGTCGGAGAAACACCGTTTGACTCAATGAGTGCTACAGAAAAGAGAAAAGTAATGTTTGCACGCAAAATGCAAGAAATGAAAGAAATACAAGAACACGCTCGTACTCATGCACACGGCTACTGCCCACACTGTCACATGCTCAGAGCAATGAACGGTAAATGCACGAACGGCTGTGAAGACTAACAGGTGATACTATGAAAAAAGTACAAGCAAAATTACAAGAATTGATAAGCAAATATGGTAGTGAGGCGTCTGTATATGACGTCCTCATAGCTGAAGTAGACAGACTCACAGAGTCAAACAAGTCACAACGCAAAGACTTAAAGAAAATGCGTAGAACAATACATCAACTTAAAAAGAGAGGTAAATAAAATGATAATGTATCAATTAACTAAAACAGTTAAAACTATAAAGATGTATGTAGTAGACAGTAAGACTGCCACATCAAACAAGAAACAAGCAAAGTTATTCACAACTTTACAAGAAGCTGTTCAGTTCAAAGAGTCGAACTCGTTTATGTTCGCAGGATATAACCCAGAATACGTCGAGGTCGAAGTTAACCCACAGGTACAAGAACTACTAGAAAAGATAGCTCAAATGCGTAAAGAATTGGAGGAAATGGAGTAATGTATAAACATAAAAACTACGAAATAGAATTAGATGGCAAGTCATACTTCACAGCAAACATAGTCGATTTACAAAAATTTGAAGAGTCCGACCAACATTGGGACTATGATATGACAATTGTTTTTGACGATACAGACCCGATAGGACCACCCGAAGTCGTAGGTTATATTTACGGAGAATTTGACTCCAAAGAAGAATTAATTAAGTGGTTAAAGCACTTAAGGAGGTTATAAAATGAACATTTGTGACGGTTGCATATTACAAGACAGATGCGACGGTAACTGCGGAGACACAAATCCAAATTACTATGCAGAACAAAAAGAAAACGACGAGTATAATTCAGAACAGTTGCACTCGTGCGATTGGTGTAAAAACGACTTTCTAGAAGACCAGCTGACAGACACAAATCTAGGTAAACTGTGCGACAGATGTATACAAGCAATACGAAGTCGAGGCGAACGTGTAGAAATTATAAAATAGGAGGAGTAAGACTATGAAATATCATTGTTGCAAATACTGCGGAGAATTAGTATTAGGCGATAACGAAGACTTATTATGCCGAGAGTGCAGAGAGTTATTCGGTCACAGTTTTTACAGTGAATTGTAAAATAAATATTGTAAATATTTTATAAAACTCGTTATATATTATATTGATAAATCTTTTGGCCGAGATTTTGATATAAATAAACTTATTAAAAGGAGAATAAAATGGCTAATTACGAAAAAGGTATTATTACCAACGAAAACGTAGAAAATTTATCTACAACGAAATGGGCGCCAGTTGAAAACGAAGCTGGCTACAAGAACGGTGATGCTACATCTGCAGGTATTGTTAAGTGCGATGATGGTTATCACATGACAATTAACGACGAAATTCAACCAACTGTGTTGAGAGTTAGAGAATATGAAGAAGGTAAGTGTGTAATTCTTCTCGAACCTAACGTAGCAAACAGAAAGTATTTCCACGTTAACAAAATGACAGAAGACAAGGTAGTTCTTACTTATAAAGAAGCAATTAAGATTGGTTCTTCAAGCAAGATTCCTAACGAAAAACTTATCGAATACTTGGATGAAGCTGACAAAGCTGAATATCTCGCAATTATCGATAGAGCAAAAGCTGCTATGGATGCTGCAAAACCAGCTGAAATGACAGAAGAAGAAAAACTTAGAGCAAAAATTGCTAAAATGCAAGCTAAACTTGCTGAATTGCAAGGCTAAAATTACTATAATCTCGGCTAAAACAATAAATTAAAAGGAGAAATATTATGGCAAAACAAAGCATTGTTGACTTTATCTTAGAGGAAGATTACGCAAGATACAACGAACTTATCGAAAAGGCTGCAGAAGCTAAGAAAAATGCACCTCGTAAGAAGGTTGAACGTAAACCTATGACAAACGAACAAAAGGCTAAGATGACTGCTGGTCGTTTGGCAAAAGCTCAAGCCGCTTTGGAAGCACTTTTAGCTGCTCAACAAAACGGTTAATGACAATAAGTTGGTGCGAAAATAACATCGCATCAATTTATTTTATGTAAAATCGGGCCTGACAAAAGGCCAGGCCAAGTCTAAAAATAAAATTTTATATAAAAATAGGCCGGGGCCAGATAATTTTTTTATTATATATTAAAAAATTGCTGTTATAAAAATGTAAAAATATTATAAAACAATTTTATTGTAGGTATATATTAAAAAATTATAGTCCTAAATAACATTTTTAAGAAAAAAAAAATATAT
>JAZRJN010000068.1:0-3765 GCA_045645785.1 Candidatus Aphodosoma sp.
CCGAACATACCGATAGCAGGGCCTAACCAAGAACCTTGAGCAGCTTCAACGAGCAAAGTACCGATGATAGGACCAGTACATGAGAAAGAAACCAACACAAGAGTGAAAGCCATCAACATGATAGACATGAAACCAGTAGTAGTTTCAGCTTTAGCATCCATTTTAGATGTCCAAGAAGCAGGCAAAGTGATTTCGAATGCACCAAAGAATGATACTGCAAACACAACCAACATCAAGAAGAAGATGATGTTGAAGATAGCGTTAGTAGAGAGTGCGTTCAATGCAGATGCACCGAAGATACCAGTCACCAAAAGACCAAGAGTCAAATAGATGATGATGATAGCTGCACCGTATGTGAAAGCATCGCGACGACCTTTAGCTTTATCACCTGAGCGTTTCAAGAAGAATGAAACAGTCATAGGGATAATAGGCCATACGCATGGAGTAAACAATGCGATGAAACCACCGAGGAAACCAAGGATGAAGATAGCCCACATTGATGAATCAGATGTGTTAGTTGTTTCACCAAAAGCTTTCAATTGGTCAATTACTGGAGTATAAATATCGTTAGCAGCCTCTTCTACAACAGTTTCAGTTTCTGCAACTTCTGCGATAAGCATTGGTTCGCTTGCTTTAGGACCGAAACCGAAGTTGTAAGGACCGAAAAGAAGGCATGAGCCAACAACTTCTGAACAAGCTTGACCTGATGCAGATACACCGATACCCCAATTTTCTTCTGTGATCTTTATTTTTTGTGCAAATACAGCAGTTTTTTCGAACGAAGTGATTTCGCACTCGAACATATTGTCGAAAATAGTGTGCGCTTCAGTTCTAACTTCGAGATCGCCTTTGAGTTCAACACCAGTCATGTTGTTGAATTCGATAGTTGTAGCGATAGGACCTTTGTCAGTCGCTTCTAAACCATAGATGTGCCAAGTGTCATCAATAGTCGCTGTAAGAATAATTTCAGCGTTTTTGCCGTCTTGCTCAATTTGAGCGTCCCATTTTACTGGCTCAAGTATTTGAGCAAATGCCATGGTAAAGAGGCACATAATTAGTGCCAAGGTTGAAAAAAGTTTTTTCATACTTTTTGATTTAAATTATAATTTATTGTTTTAATGTTTTAATTATTAACTAGCAACTGTTAACTACTAACTAGTAACTAATTTTAAGGTATCATATCGAGCATTTCGTCGTCAAATGCATCGTAATCTTCGGGAAAATCAGCACCTTGTATCAATTCGTCAAGGTCTTTGTTTTCGTCTTTAATGCTTTCGTAATCAGTAGGTTCTGCTAAATTTACATGTATGTGATGTATCATAAAAACATATTTATACAATTTGGGTGCAAAATTACGAAAAAATATTTATATACACAACAACTTGAAATAATTCGTAATTCATAATTCATAATTCATATTTTTTTTATAAATTTGCACCTATAATTAATTTTCGATTCTCAATTTTCAATTCTTAATTCGTATTATGCCTTTTGCATTTGGAATAAAAGATACTATTGATATATTGCTTGTTGCAATATTACTTTATCAAGTGTATCGTTTGATGAAGAATACAGGAACTATCAACATATTTTTAGGTGTTATGGTTTTTGTGTTTTTGTGGTTTTTGATTGTTAAGGTGTTGAAGTTGGGATTGACGGGTGCTATTCTTAATCAAATTATTAGTGTTGGTGCTATTGCATTGGTAGTTTTGTTTCAGAATGAGATACGGAAATTTTTGTTGAAATTAGGCTCTCGCCGTAATTGGAAATTTTATAAAAGTATAGCTAATATAATAAAAGGTAATGCGAATAAAGACCAAGTGCAAAGTTTCCCTGTGATGAAGTTGGTATTGGCGTGCCGTAATATGTCGAGAACTAAAACTGGAGCATTGATTGTGATTGAGCGAGAAAATCCATTGACTGAGTATATTGAAAGTGGAGAACAAATAAAGGCGGATATTAATACTCGTTTGATTGAAAATATATTTTTCAAGAATAGTCCTCTTCACGATGGTGCAATGATTATTAGTGGTAATAGAATTGTTGCAGCTGGGGCTATTTTGCCAGTCTCTAAAAATCCAAATATTCCTCGTCATCTTGGACTTCGCCATCGTGCTGCTATGGGTGTTTCTGAAAAAACAGATGCTTTAGTTATAATAGTTTCTGAAGAAACAGGTACTATTTCTATGGCTATTGATGGTGCATATCGCTTAAATCTTACAGCTGAAGACCTCGAACGACTACTTACGGAATTAGTTTCCAGTTAGGAGCTATTTGTCCGACCTGTTTGACCTGTCCGACCTATTTGACCTGTCCGACTTGTCTGACCTGTCCGACTCGTCCGACAAGTCTGACAATCTTAAGCAAAAATCATGACCGAAGTTCTCAACTCTCAACTTTATAATACTATGGAACAATTAAGAAATGCAGGTTTTGCAATTACTATTTGCGATAAGGATGGAAAAATCCTTGATATGAACGCTCGTTCGAAGCAGACTTTTGCCAAATATGGTGATATTATAGGTCATTCATTGTTTGAATATCACCCACCTCGTGCTGCCGAAATCTTGCGTGGTCTGCTCGAAAATCATAATGTAAATGCTTATACTATCGAAAAAGAGGGATTGCACAAACTTATCTATCAAGTGCCTTGGTATGAAGAAAACGGTGATTTTGGTGGATATGTTGAATTGTCACTCGTTATTCCAGCCGAAATGCCACACTACGTGAGATAGTTACTAGTTAGTAGTTACTAGTTGCTGATTAAATATAAAATGGCTGTCAGTTCATTGAATTGACAGCCATTGTTGTTTTTTATAAGGTGATAAACTTTCTTATTTTGCAGTCCAATAACAACGTTTTGGAGAGATGATTTCGCCCTCTTCTTTGAGTTGTTTCATTGCTTTATCTACGATTTTGCGGTCGAGACCCGAAAGTTCTGCCACTTTGCCAGCGTTGATTGGTTCGCCAGCAGCTTTGATTGTTTCTAATACTTTTGCTTTTTCCATAAATTTGTAAAAGGTTATAGGTTATAGTTTTTTTTATACTAGATAATCTAGACGATTTAGTGTTTCTAGAATTTTCAACTTTCAACTTTCAACTCTCAACTGGTTTTAGTCCGCGTTCGGCGGCAATTTTGATTAGGAGTTCTTTGGCCGCATCGTGTTCGTTTGGAATTTCGCCGTCTAATATCGCGTCTTTGATTATTGATTTTAGTTCGCCTATTATATTAGATGGTTCGATGCCAAAGATTTGCATGATTTCGATGCCATCGACAGGTGGTTGGAAATTGCGGATGCGGTCGCGTTCTTCGAGTTCTTTTAGTTTGACGCGTACGAGGTTGAAATTGTCGGAGAAGCGTTTAACCTTTTCACGATTGGCGCTTGTAATGTCGCATTCACAGAGGAGCATAAGAGAGTCGATGTCATCGCCTGCATCGAAAAGTAGGCGTCTTACTGCCGAATCTGTCACCTCATCTTCGCTGAGTACGATAGGACGCATATGCAAATCCACCATCTTTTGCACGAACTTCATTGGTTCGCCGAGTGGCAATTTCAATCTTTTAAATATGCCTGGCACCATGCGTTGCCCGAGATAGTTGTGGTTGCGGAATGTCCAACCATGCTCGTCGTCCCATTGTTTGCTGGCAGGTTTACCGATGTCGTGAAGCAGTGCACCCCAACGGAGCCAGAGGTCATCGCTACGTTCTGCTACCGAGTCTAATAGCTTGAGTGTGTGTAGAAATACATCTTTGTGTGCTCTGTC
>JAZRJN010000069.1:0-5654 GCA_045645785.1 Candidatus Aphodosoma sp.
TCACGTGAATATGGTGTGATGTCGGCATTGTTTGTAGAATCAAAAAAATACATTTTATAAATTTGCTAATAGTTTGAGTAAAAAGATTTGTTTGTTGTTGCAAATTTATAAATTATTGTTGATATTAACAACTTTTTTGTGTCAAATGTTTTATTTTGTTATTTTTGATACGGTTGTTTTTTGTTGTTTTTGCACTTATGGTGATTTTTGTGTTTTTTACCATATAATTTTGTCTATAATGCTATTTAAATATGCTATGGTAATTCCGTAATTTGTTATTTTTGTCCTATATTGCTTCACATCTTTGAGTCTATTTAGCATCTGAGTGCGACTAAACATGCATGCTCCGCAGTGAATGATGAGGTCGTATTGTGATAAATCTACATTCCAATCGTTGCCAGATACAATATCGAATTTAATATTTGGGTTAATTTTTTTTCGTATCAATGCGGGTATTTTTTCTCTGCCTATGTCTTCTGCCAATGGGGCATGTGAGCAGGCTTCGGCAATCAATATTCGACTATTTGAATTTAATGTCGAGAGCACTTCTGCACCTTTTATAAATTCATCAATATCTCCTTTCCAACGCGCAAAAAGTACCGAAAATGATGTCAATTTTGATTCTTCCGGTTTTTGTTCATATATAGTTTTGAAATCTTGCGAATCTGTAACAATTAGCGCAGGTGTTGTTTTTAATGTTTCAAGTGTTTGACTGAATTTTTGTGTTGTCGTACATATTGTTGTACAACCATAGTCTAATAATTCACGAATAGTTTGCACTTGTGGTAAAATCAATCTGCCTTTGGGTGCTTGAATATCTTGAGGCATTACCAATACTACTGTGTCGGTCGGTTTCACAAGGTGTGTTACTATTGATAATTCTTGTTGGTATTGTGATTGTACAAAGCCTATTGCCTTTAAGACTTCATCGCGACCTTGTTTTTGTGCTATATTGATGTTGATATATTCGTTTACACCAAACAATTTTTTTACATCTTCCTTTTCTGTCTCATCAAATTGATTGATAATAAGTATGGTTCTACTGCGTTCCTTTATTAAGGAGAACCACTTTGTGGCTTCTTGTAATTCTTCTTTTTTATTAAATAACGTACTTGGTATGACAAAAATTGCGATATCGCAACGTTTTAACACCTCTTTAGTCTTTGTGACCCTCATTTCGCCAAGTGCGCCCTTATCATCATAACCCGCAGTATCAATGAACACACAAGCTCCTAACCCATTTATTTCAATAGGTTTACTTACAGGGTCAGTCGTAGTTCCAGCTATAGGGCTCACGATACTAATATCTTGTCCAGTTAGCATATTTACTAACGACGATTTTCCTGCATTGCGTGGTCCAAATATTCCTATGTATGTCCTTTCTGTCATCTATTAGTGTGAAATTTGTGAATAGTAATTTTTGCGAAGTAACAAATCGAATAAATGAAATATAATGGATGATAACTTTCAACTCTCAACTTTCAACTTCTAATAGCCCTTCAGGTACTTCCACAATCATAGTATGTTTTTCTGCATCCAAATCTAATACTTCTATAGCGCCAACAGGTACAAGAACATCATTGTTAAGCACAAATAATACATTAGCGGTTGAATCATCAATCTCTACGATTTGTCCAATTACTTGTCTTTGAGGAGTTAACATAGTGAACCCTACATAGTAGTTTATTGACATTTCATCGTTTTCATCTTCGCCGAGAGCCTCTTTCTTTACGTATGCTTTCTTACCGAAAAATGGGCGTATGCGTTCTTCTGTGTTAATATCTTCAAACAATACAAGTGCTACAGAATCATTTTTATATCGGTAATCTTCGATGAAAAAAGGTACAAATATGCCATCAATGTCAACGATAATATATGGCGTATTTTCAAGGTCGAAATCAATGTTCAGTTCTAAATTGATTTCGCCCTTGATGCCATGTGTTTTTCCAAAAACACCTATTGGAGCTATTTCTTCTAAACGAATCATAATTATTGTAGTTCCCTATTTTGTCTTTTGTCTCGTGTTTTTTGTCTCGTATCTTGTATCTACTTTTGGTAAGTGATATTCCACTGGACCTTTTATTAATGCACGAACAACAAGTATTGCACCAAAAATAATAAATGGTACAGACAACCATTGACCCATGTTATAGGTCATTTCTACTTCAAAGTCTGATTGTGGATTTTTGATTATTTCAATAATTTGTCTCGAAATAAAGATACCTAAAAAACCTACACCTGTCAACAAACCATTATACTTGCCAGCATCTTTCTTCCAATACATCCAATAAAGCAAGAAAAATACCATAAGATATGCCAACGACTCATAAAGTTGAGTAGGGTGGCAAGGTATAGTATTGTTGATGTCGCCACGCACAAACACGAATCCCCATGGCAAATCAGTCGGTTCGCCATAAATTTCTGAGTTCATTAAATTTCCGATTCTAATTAAGCAAGCAACAAATGCTGAGCCTATAAACACGCGGTCAGTGAGCCAAAAGAAACTTACTTTTGTCATATATTTGGTTAGTAGCCAAGCTGTCAACACCATAGCGGCAGCACCACCATGCGAAGCCAACCCGCCGCGCCAAACCATGAATATTTCCAATGGATGTTGAGAGTAATATGCCCAATCGTAGAAAAATACATGACCTAAGCGCGAGCCTATAACCACAGCCAAAATAAAATATACAAACACTTTGTCGAGCCACTCTTCAGGCGCACCATCATGTTGGAATGTTTTACCAATAATATTGATAGCAATAAAAAAACCAAGCGCATAAATCACTCCATACCAACGTATTTCAATCGGGCCGAGCGACAATGCCACGGGATTCACATCCCATATAATACTTAATAAATCCATAATTTAAGTTGAAATGTAAAAGTTGAAATGTAAAAGTTGATGCCGAAGGTAAATTTCAACTTTCAACTTTTAACTTTCAAATTATTTACGCTTTTCTTACAATAGCAATTGGAGTTTGTTGTGAAGATTGTCCGAGTGGATTGTCTTTAAACAATGCTTTCAAGAATTTTTCGTCCAACGCTTTGCTTGATTTGCCAAGAATATCCACATTCAAGTCGTTAGCATCCAATACGATAAATTCATTGCCTAATTTTTCTTTCATTTGGCGAGCCACTTTATCAGGATTTTTAGGTGCCATTTTAGCATATTGATTGTATGGAGGCAAAGTATATTCGCATGGTCCGTCGATAGCGTATGCTCTTTGACCGCACACTTTGTAGAATGCACCGCGCACACCGAAAGGTTTTGTTACCAATGCAGCCAAACAGCCAAGCAAAATACGAGGAATACCAACATCCTCAATTGCCAATTGCATTGTGTATGGGCTACCTAAACCAATACCGTATGGTGATTTATATACAAATTTCACCAAAAACTTGGCCAACCACGATGGGTGGATGTCGTTGATGTGGAACGAACGACCTTGTGTGATAGCCACAATTTTTTCACTACAGAAGATAATATCACCCTTTTGGCGAATATCTTTTGTATATTTATCAACAACCTCGCCGAGGTCATCTTCGCGCATCACAACGTGTGTTTTCACTGGGATACGCAAATATTCAACGCCATCAATTGTGATGGCTAATTTTTTTCCTTCGTTAGCTTGAAATTCCATAATATTTTGTTTTTATTAATTATTATAAAAAAGGATTGTTAGTTTTCTCATCTCCAATTGTTGTATATGGTCCATGTCCTGGATATACGACTGTTTCTTCAGGCAATGTTATTAATTTCTCTTGAATTGATTTTATCAAAGTTGCGTACGACCCACCCTCCAAATCAGTGCGTCCAATCGAACCTGCAAACAACGAATCACCCGACACAAGCCACCCTTCCGATGGAATATAAAAACAAATCCCACCGCGCGAATGTCCAGGTGTATGTATCACCTCAATTCTATTTTCGCCTAACATCAACACATCGCCATCATTCAAATATCCACCCAATTTCACAGTTTTCACTTCTATTGGTAATCCAAACATCTTTGCTTGCATTCCAATTTGAGTCAATAAAGCCTCATCATCGGCGTGCGCCATAAGTTTTACACCATAACGCTCCGCTGCCCAAGCATTGCCAAAACAGTGGTCAAGGTGGGTGTGAGTATTCAATAAATATTTAACTTTTAAATTATTTTCTGTAATAAATTTCTCAATTCTCTCTTCTTCTTGAGGGAATAAAGCTCCACAATCTATTATCGCAGCCTCTTTTGACACCTCGTCCCACACCACGTATGTGTTCTCTTGAAACGGATTATTTTGTATCTGTTTTATCTTCATAATGGTAAATAAACACCTTTTTTAGTTTCAAAGAATTCTTCACTGAAAAATTCACTTATATTATATAAGGTGGAAATATTTTTGAATGGCGCAACTTCGTGTTGCAATTCGCCACCTTTTAGGCAAATTAGTCCGTTTGGCAACGCATTTTTGTCCTTCCCGGCCACATTTTTCTTTGTCAATTTCACCAAATCAGCCAATGGCATCACAGCGCGTGAAACCACAAAATCATACTTTTCCTTCACATTTTCCATTCTTTCGTGTTGGAACGTCACATTCGTAAGCCCAATTGCCTGAGCTACCTCTTGTGCAACACGCACTTTTTTGCCTATCGAATCCACCAAGTGGAACTTACATTCAGGGAACATAATTGCCAACGGAATACCTGGAAAACCACCACCTGTACCCACATCAACTAATGTAGTACCTGGCTGGAAACGCAATATTTTTGCAATCGCAAGCGAGTGCAAAACATGGTGTTCATACAGATTATCAATATCTTTGCGCGAAATCACATTGATTTTGCTATTCCAATCCTTGTATAATTCAAAAAGTGCAGCGTACTGTTCTTTTTGTTTATCGGTCAAATTCGGAAAATACTTTAATATCTTATCCATAAGGTTCTATTTTGTATTACGAAGATTAAAATTTACAAATTATCTAGAGTTTATAGATGTCTAGAATGGTATAATAAATTTTTAATACTCTATTTTTAGTTTTTTATCGGAAAGGCTCAAAGACCTTCGGTTCAACTTTTGACGTACAAAGTTACATTTTTTTCATCATTTTGCCAATTATATTACTAAAAATATTCTTTTTTGCTCTTTTTTTCTTATTTTTCTGTAGCTTATTCTTCTTGTTTTTTACACTTTTTTACTTAGTAAACGAATATTTATACATATTTTAACAAAATCACCTCATATTTTAACTTTTAATAACAATTGTATAACTATTTCAAAATCAATATTCTTTATCTGTTTTTTATGAATTTACTTTTTTTGAAAAATTCTCAAATTGCCTGAATTGAGCAAAAATGAGTAATTTTTTAGAAAAAAAATAATGATTTTTGAAAAAAAAACATTTACTTTGCAACGAATTTGTGTTGAAGACTAATTTTGATGATTTCTTATCGAATTATACTTTCACAAATAAAAATAGGAAAATAATTTATTAACTAATTAAAAAATTACTATTATGTCTGAAGTAGCAAACAAAGTAAAAGAGATTATCGTTGAAAAACTTGGTGTTGAAGCAAGCGAAGTAACTGAAGCAGCTAGCTTTACTAACGATCTTGGTGCTGATTCATTGGATACAGTAGAATTGATTATGGAATTCGAACGCGAATTTGA
>JAZRJN010000070.1:0-2820 GCA_045645785.1 Candidatus Aphodosoma sp.
GCTTGGAGCTTTGGTAGGATTTTTGATACTAATGCCTTTCTGGAATGCCACCATCGAAGCCTCTGTGCTCGGCATTACAGCAGGTATTATGGTGTATATTTCGATTGATGAACTCCTTCCAACTTCAGAACGCTATGGACATCACCACCTCTCAATCATCGGTGTGGTTGCGGGGATGATTTTGATGGCGATAACACTTATTTAGTTGAAAGTTGAAAGTTGAGAATACCATTCGGCGTTAGTTTTTTAAACAGAATGACATAAAGTCATATTTTTCTTTTTTTTACATAATGGTCTTGCTTTTGCTCCGCAAAATCTCGACTACAAAGACAAACCTTCGGCGTTAATAAACTAACCTCTAACCTCTAACCTTTAACCTCTAATCTCTACTACTATGTACGACAAAAAATTTATGCTTGAAGCTATTCGTGTAGCGAATGAAAATATTGAAAACGAAGGAGGTCCTTTTGGGGCTGTGATTGTAAAAAATGGCGAAATAATAGCGGCATCGGGCAATAGTGTGACAATAGATAATGACCCTACGGCGCATGCAGAGGTGAATACTATACGCAAGGCTTGCAAACGTCTTGGCACGTTCAATCTTGAAGGGTGCGAAATTTATTCATCATGCGAACCATGCCCTATGTGTCTCAGTGCAATATATTGGGCACATATCGACAAACTCTATTATGCTACTACAAAAGATGATGCAGCATCCATCGGTTTTGATGATTCCTTTATCTACCATGAGTTAACACTTAAGCCTGAAGAACGCCGTGTGCATGCAGAACAGCATGAATACAACGAAGGTCTCCAACCATTTAATAAATGGAGAGAGAAAAGTGATAAAACTGAATATTAACAACAAAGGCTACACCAAAGTGTAGCCTTTATTATTAAATTTTCATTCCACATTCCTCACTCCTAATTCCTCATTATTGAAAGTGCTTCTGATACTTCTTTCAAAAGTGGCTCTACCGATACCGGACCACCTACGGCATGTTGCATCCAAAGGTTTGGTGTAAGACGACCTATTGGATAGATGCGGCACACCTCTTCGCCAACTACTTTGTCTTTGAATAGGGCTTCGAGTTGCGATTCTACAATGTGTCCGTATGGATAGTTTGGCAAATAGAGCGGACTATCTATCATGTGAGAATAGACTGCCAATATTGTTGAGTTTTCGTGACCAAGCACAGGAGCATAATATTTGTTCCAAATCTCTTGTGCATTACGGATAATTGCCTCTTTGAGTTGTGGCATTGTTGCATTAGGGTTTTCATACAACCAACGCCATGTATAGATATCAACAAGCGAAACACCCATAATTTCGTATGAACCCCAGAAGATGTCAAGCATTTGATATGCTGCAGCATGAGCATCGTTTGTTACGTAACCAAGCAATGGAAGGTCACGTTTTTGGAATACAAATGCAAGAGCTTCTGTGAATGCTGTACTTGGTACGCCAGCCATCATATAATTATCAACATCGTACATTGTGATAGTTTGCTCAACGTTATGACCAAATTCGTGAACAGCAATGTTATAGCCTTTGTAGTCCATACCATCGGCAGCAATACGAGTGCGGAGGCGAGAAATATCGTAAGTAGCCATCGCACCCCAAGCATGACCTGCACCGAGCGATGGGTCAACTTCTACCTTAGCACATACTTCTTCGGCTTTTTCTTTTGTAAAGCCAAGACGTTGCATAATGTTAGGCAAATCGGCTTTCAAAGCTGCTGGATTAGGATAAAGAGCGCGAGTTTTAGCAGAGAGTTCATCTTCACTGATTGCGCTACGCACTTTGAAACCATCATACCAAATATCAAATGGTTCAAGGTCACGACCAAGACGAGCTTTGATGAGTTCGGCTACTTGAGCAACTTCAGGAGAAGAGATAAACTTAACAAACATCTCTTCGATTTCTTTATCAGTAACCTCCATTTGTTGGTCAAACGAGCGTTGAATATAAGTAGGATAAGCAGGACAATATTTGTCCATTGCTACAGCCGATTTGTAGATATTATACAACATTTGATAACGAACATCAGCCTCACGAGTGTTGTCAACGACATTACCTTCAGCGTCTTTCACCTCGTTTGTATAAGGATTCCAAGTGAAGTCGGCATTAGAAATGACATTGGCAGGGATTGATTGATCAATGATTCGAGTCATGATTTGATAAATCATGCGTTGTTTTTCAAGACCACGACCATCGGCATTGGCGTAGTTAGACTTGAGTTCGTCGCGCAATCCCCAGTGAGTAATGAGAGCCATATTGTCGGCAAAGAGTTGTTCTCCAGCATCGTTGCGAAGACGACCCATCATAATATTGTAGTTAGAGATATAGTTGTCGGCAGTAGAGAGTTGGTCAGCAAATGCTTGGTTGGCATCTCCAGGAATACGTGCACCAAACACATCGCCAAGACGAGCATAAGCCCACTCTGTGCGAGTCCATGTTTTGCCTAATTCGTTTTTCTCATCAAGAGTATAACTTGGGAAGTTGAGAGCCACGATGAAAGCAATTTTAGAGGCAAACATATCGTCAGAGAAATGAGCAAATGGGTCGATAGCACCAAACATCTCATCGATAGCAGTATAAGGTTTTTCGCCTACTACATGAAGAGGCATTTTGAGATTAATGCTGATTTGGTTATAACGACCATACATAGTCTCGATATTGCGTTGAACAGTTTGGAACAACTCGTTGCGTTCAGCCTCGCGAGTTTTGAAATTTTCGGCACAGAAAGCGACGAACTCTTCAGCAGTACCATCTTGGGCAGTCCAAAGTTTAGCTGCACAATTCACGCCACGTTCGAC
>JAZRJN010000071.1:0-1898 GCA_045645785.1 Candidatus Aphodosoma sp.
CAATTACTCTTTAGTATGGAGCGGACATCGCTATGCCGTTAATCAAAACTATGCCGAAAATCGCGTCGAAGGCTATTTCGACCACAGCCTATCGGCAAGCCACGAATTCTCGCTCCGCCACGACCACAAACTTGGCATAAATCTCGAATGTCTCAACCTCACAAACATAAACTACTGCGTTGTGCGCTATTTCCCTATGCCTGGTCGCAGTTGGCGTGGAACTATCTATTGGAAATTCTAAGATGAAAAACCACATTATAATACTGATTTCTATACTATTAGTAAGTTGCAACGATATGTACGATGTGCCACGCGAACCCGTGTGGAACGACACTACCGAAACAACTCAACTATTGGTGCTTAGCGAAGGTCTATTCAATATGAACAATAGCACTTTAGCCAAAGTCAACTTACAGACTGGCGATATTGACTACGACTACTTTAAGAGCGTCAATGGTCGTGGATTAGGCGACACCGGCAACGATATGAAACAATATGGCTCAAAGATTTACATCACTGTAAACATCTCAAGCCAATTAGAAGTGTTGGACGCAAACACCTATAAATCAATCAAACGAATACCTCTTTTCAATCAAGATGGCGTAGCGCGCCAACCTCGATACGTAGCTTTCTATCAAAACAAAGCCTACGTCAGCTGCTTCGATGGTTGGGTGGCTCGCATCGACACTGCTTCATTAGAAATAGACGCTTGGGCGCAATGTGGCAACAATCCCGACCATCTCGTCGTATGCAACAACAAACTCTACGTCAGCAACTCTGGCGGACTCGACAACCCTTTCTACGACAACAGCGTAAGTGTAGTCGACTTAGATAGTTTTAAAGAAATACGTCGCATCAAAGTGGGCGTAAATCCTGGCTCTATTGCTGCCGATAGCGAAGGCGATGTGTATGTAATCACTCGTGGCGACTACGACGATGAGGACTACACTCTCCACAAAATAGACTCCGAAATAGATACCATTGTCGAAAGTTTCACCTCTATACACCCACTCAAAATGATCATACACAACGACCTAGCATATATGTATAGTTTCAACTACAAGAGTGGCGAACAATGGATTAAGGTATTCGACTGCCTTACCGACCAGGTTGTAAACGAGAACTTTATCACCGACGGCACTAAAATACAAACGCCTTTTAGTCTAACCATCAATTCCCAAAATGGCGATTTATACATCACCGAAGCATACAACTATGTACTCTGGGGCGATGTGCTCTGCTTCAACCGCAATGGGCAACTCAAATTCCGTCTCAACGAAATAGGTCTAAACCCTAATTCTGTGATAATACGATAATTGAAAAGAGATTTTGTTATTATGTTTTCTAAAATAAATAAAACTATGAAACACTCAATTACTGCATTATTATGCTCATTATTTACTACCTTTTGTTTTGCTGAAAACAAAGTATCGGTAATTGAATACTGCCCTGCTCCGGGACAATTTGTGAACACATTGCCTATCATCGAATCTGAAGACGATGTACTTCAAAAAGCACAACAAAACCTCGAACGTGGTTCTATGATTAGCCTCGGTGCTTTCGGTGGCTATATGGTGGCTGAATTCGACCGCCCTCTTGCCAATGCCGAAGGTTACGACCTCATTATCCTTGGCAATGCCTTTGCCACAAGCGCCGAACCGGGCATAGTAATGGTCAGCCGCGATGCTAACCAAAACGGCATTGCCGACGACCGCTGGTACGAAATAGCAGGTAGCGAATATGCCCGCTCAACCCAAAATTACGAAATCACATACTATCGTCCCGAAGCCGACAAAGACACTCTCAAAGAGTTGAAAGAATATATTCGTTGGTCCGACAATCAAGGCAACAGTGGATGGGTAAGCAAAAATGCCACTCACCTACAGGGCTACTACCCT
>JAZRJN010000072.1:0-3725 GCA_045645785.1 Candidatus Aphodosoma sp.
TTAATTATCTGTTGACTATTGACTGTTGACTGTAGACCTATAGTATCATGAAAAAACTAATAACCACAACAATAATACTTCTTTGCACACTCATAGCATATGCCGAAACGGCTGAAACTCGCAAAGAAAACCCTCACCAAATACCAATCGGTATAGCCGACGACCTTGTAGCACGTGGGTTTGTAACGACTATGATGAACGACAACCTATCCCTCCCACCAGCAAAAGAGGGCTATCACATAACAGGCTTCGACAAATACAACTACCGTAGCACTGGTCACCTCTACGTTGAATATCTCTATCGCATCAACCATTGGCTCGGCGTAGGTGCAAACTTCGACACTCGCACTTCGCTTTGGCAAAGAACCGACTACTCTATCTGCCCCCAAGAAAGCATAGTGAACACCCAAAACCACCACGGTGTAGGCTTAATACTCGCACCTACTATGCGCTTCACCTATTACGACACTCCTTACGCAAGTCTATACTCATCAGTGAGCATAGGCGCACAAATGCAAACCTACGATAATATTATTGAAAACATATATCTCGCCGTGGACCTCTGCTACTTCGGCGTCAGCCTCGGCAAAAACCATTGGTTCTGCGACCTCGAACTCGGTCTCGCCTACGGACCAGCTCCCTTCGACCGCCTATTCCGCTTCGCCGTCGGATACAGATTTTAAATAGAGTACAGATAACAGATTAGTAATTTTAAATTTATAGTATTATGAAAAAGACATTATCCCTCCTAATTACATTATTGCTAACTATTGCAACTTTTGCATACGAAGCAGAAATAAATGGTATTTTTTATGATTTTGACCATGATAAACAAACTGCTATAGTAAGTCACGATTACTTTACTTACATAGAAGGAGATGGTTTGGGTGAATATTCATACACTCAAACCGAAATCATAATTCCAGAAGTAGTATCATATAATGGAAAAGAGTATCAAGTGACAACTATTGGCGAAAGCGCATTTTATTACGCTCAAGCTCTTAAAAGTGTAACTCTTCCAAAAACTATCAATCAAATTGACAAATATGCTTTTTATGGTTGTTCTTCACTCGAACAGATAATCATAGATGATAACAATCCAAGTTTCAAATCAATGGACAACATATTATACAATAAAGAAATAACTACATTACTTGTTTGTCCTGCAACTAAAACAGAGGTTATTATTCCTAATAGTGTAACAAAAATCGGTGAAGGCGCATTTTATTATTGTACAAATCTTTCAGAAATAACAATCCCAAAATCTATAACTTATATCGAACATGAGGCTTTTAAGGGTTGCCATTCTTTGACTTCAATTGTAATACCAAATTCAGTAACTAGAATAGGAGGCAGTGCTTTTAGTGCATGCATCTCTCTTGAGTCAATTGAAATTCCCGCTTCAGTGACAAAAATAGAGTGGGGTACATTCTTTTTTTGTAAGTCACTCAAATCTATAAAACTACCAAATTCAATAACAGAAATAGGCATGTGTGCTTTTGAAGATTGCCGAGCCCTTAGCTCTATTGTAATTCCAGAATCAGTACAAAAAATTGAAGCAAGAGCTTTTGCTTTATGTTCTGCTCTAAAAGAGATAACTTGTCTCAACACTACTCCTCCTGAAGCAATAAACATCTTAGCAGATTATGAAACTTGCACTCTTGTTGTACCTAATGGTTCTTTAGCTGACTATCAAAACCACGAAGAATGGGGAAAATTTAAAAATATACAAGAAAATTCAAACACAAGCTACAATCCTATTGCAGAAGATAATACTCAAAACAATATCTGCTACGATGCAAAAAGCCATTCATTATCATTTAACATGAAAAATCCAACATCTATTAGCATCTACGATACAATGGGCAAAATGCTAATTAACAAATCTGTAAATCCAAACACTACACATCTCTATATTAACTTAAATAGTGGCATATACATTGTAAATATCACAACCCAAACAGGTCAAAACAATTGTAGTAAAATTGCAGTAAAATAACAAATCTAATACAAATTAAAATTTAATCATAAACCATAAAAATTAAGAATTATGAAAAAACTTAATCGCTCTATTTTACGCAAAATAAATTACTGCATTGGATTTATACTTTCACTATTTGGAATGACTATATTCGCATCCTGCGAATATGGATGCCCTCCTATTCAAGCCGAATATGGCGTACCATCAACTGATTATCAAATCTCAGGTCGTGTAGAGAACGCTCAAAAGCAAGGTATAAAAGGCATAAAAATATCTTTGAAAGAGCCAAATTACAGCATATTCGAAAGCAACCCTCATGCTACCGACACAACCACTACCGACGGAACATTCTCTATGAAATTTACCGACTTTCCAGAAAATGAATTTTGGCTCATAGCCGAAGACATCGACTCCACCGAGAATGGCTCATACCGACGCGACTCTGTGCTTATCACTCCCGAATTCAAAGACGTTCCAGGCAACAATTGGCACCATACTGCCGAAGTAAAAGACATAGTCATCACCCTCGAAGAAGAGAAAGACAACAACGAATAAAACTATATCGCTATGAAAAAGATTAAGAAAACCTATTTCAGCATAATCAATAAGATTATCGCAATAATCGCAGCATTTACAGGACTTCAGGCTTGTGGCATATCTATCACTCCTGGATATGCACCACCAGCCCCGCTCCCTCTTGCCGAATTTTCTATTTCAGGTAGAGTAGAAAATCGACTTAATGGTCCTATCCCTTTTGTACAAATAGATATTGAAACAGAAAAAGATTTAACAAACGAAAATAAAGAAAACAAAGAACTTCCTCTTAGATATGATTGCGACGAATTAGGAAATTTCAACATACGATATCAATTCAACGAATCTTCTTTTAAATTTTATGATGGACATCAATTTTATCCTCCACAAAAAATTGCTTTAATATTTCAAGATGTGGACGGCGATGAATACGGCTATTTCAAATCAGACACTATTATGGTACCATTAGAATTTAAACAAGATTCTACATCTTTCCCTTATGGAGTAGCCACAATTACCGATTTAGTTGTAACCCTCGAAGAAAAAGAACAAAACAAACAAGAAGAATAATCAAATGCCGAATGGCAATTTTCAAATTTCAACTTTCAACTTTCAACTTATCTTGTTCTTATGTAATTCTGTCTAAAAAAACTACCTCCATGTGTAAACTATCAATAAAACAACGTCTTGCGCTTAATCTTTGGTCGCGATATATATCTAATCAAGCAAAAATACCTGAACTACGCCAATTGTTTTGGGAATCTACCTTGCGTTGCAACCTCAAATGCCGCCACTGCGGTAGCGATTGCACCGCCACAGCTGGTTTGAAGGATATGCCGTTTACCGATTTCTTAAAGGTGATTGACAGCATAACTCCTCACGTCAACCCTAACAAAGTGTTGATTATCATATCGGGTGGCGAGCCTTTGATGCGCAAAGACCTCGAACAATGCGGATTGGAACTCTACCGCCGTGGTTTTCCGTGGGGTATGGTGTCGAACGGATTGTTTATGACCCCTGAGAGATTTAATTCGCTAATGGATAGCGGACTACGCTCACTCACTATAAGTCTCGACGGATTCGAGGAGGACCACAACTGGATGCGTGGCAATCCGAAGTCATTTGAGTGCGCCGTGCGTGCCATCAAAATGGCTATTGCCGAGCCTACTTTGGCATTCGATGTGGTGACTTGCGTCAACCCTCGCAACTA
>JAZRJN010000073.1:0-7569 GCA_045645785.1 Candidatus Aphodosoma sp.
CCTATCTTGTTGATAGTTTCGAGATAAAGTTTAGTCTGTGGCTCAACCAAATTCTGACTGCGCAAACGCATCTTATCTCCACCAGAATAGAGCGCAAACTGGAGGTAGTAGTTACTATCATTCACCACATACAACTCCATATCGGTAGTTTGGAGCTGTTTTACATCCTTTGGAACAAAAGCCAAGTAAATGGTCAACTGCTCGCCATCAGGCGTCTCATAACGCTCATTCCACGTGTATTCAGGCACTTTTATCTCCTCTTCTTCCTCTACTTCGACTTGAGGTTTTACGCCTGCTTTCACCGCTTTCTTATCATTTATCTCTTTTACGGGGTCTTCGACTGGAAAATTATACTTATTAGTCTCTTGCACAACCACCACTTGCGACACAAGGCAAGGAGTTTCGAAACCATCTTCCTCCTCGACCAACACGATGTCTTTCGACTGAAAGCGTGTCACCACACCCCCTCCTACCGAGTTGAGATAACGCACCTTATCTCCTATTTTCACATTTACTGCCATAATTTATTCAATTCATAATTAATAATTCATAATTCATAATTTTCCTCAACACTTTTCTACATATCACTTGCAAAGATACAAAAAATAGCCTATTCGACCAAGTCAAAATAGGCTATTTTATATTCAGGATTAAATTAATTATTTTACAACTACTTTCACTGCTGATTTAGCTGTTTTAACGATGTAAACACCATTTTCGAGACGGCCATTCATAGCAGTTACATCTTGACCAGTAATAGTAAAGATAGAAATCTCTTCTTCAGCTACAACCAAACCATTTTCGGTGTAGATATTATTGATAATAACATCTTCTACTGCAGTTATAGGTTCTTCAATCACAGTATAAACAGCACCAGCAGCTGTTTCTGGAGTTGCAACATCATCTTTTACATATTTTGTAAGGTAACCAATGACTTCGATATAATCGCCAACTACACAAATTTCACCAGTAGTTTTGCCACGATACAATTGGAATACTTGACCGCCATCTTTTGTATCTGCCATCCAAACTGAAATATTATCATAATCTTTGTTATATTCAGTTTTAATTTCAGTCACATAACCTCTAACTACATATTGACCTCCTTCATAGTTTCCACTAGTAACAGACAATGCGTATTCTGCAGCTTTAGCACATGTCAAAACTGTAGCTTCAGTAACTGTAACGGCACAAGTAGCAGTAAGTTTACCTGCAGTAGCAGTAATAGTAGCTGTACCAACACCAACAGCAGTAACAGCACCATTATTAGCAACTTTAACAACAGCTTCGTTGTCAGATGAGAAAGAAACTGATGTTACAGCATTAGCAGGAGTGAGTGTTGCTGTCAATTGAGTTTCACGATATTGTTCAAGAGTCAAAGTTGTTTTATCAAGAGCAATAGCTGTAGCTTCTACTTCATTACCTGTTTTTTCATAATATAAATCTACTTTTGAGATTTGAATATTACCATTTTTTTTACCATGAACAAGATTGTCATAAGTCAATCTATAATAGCAATTTTCAGCAGGAGTTGGGATTGTATAAGTAACATTACCCGCAGCAACTGTAACTTCTACTTTTTGAACATTAGCAGAAAAAGCCTCATCTGTTGCTACTTCCAAATATGCAGATTTTATTTTATCTACAGCTAACACTTTATCTACTGTAACAATAATTTTTGTTACTTTTTGCAATATTTTGCCAGTTGTAATTGTTGCCACACTTTCGTATTTTTCTCTACCACATTTAACATAACTCCAACCCTTTTGATTGTTATTAAAGCCATAAAGTGTCAATGTAGTTCCAGAAATATTATCCCACGTGTCTGTATAGCTATTTACACCAGATTGCATTGTTTCAGCAGAAAAAGAGTTTTCAAAAACAGCCTCCTCAGCTACAGCCGCAAATGAGCAAAGACTCAACGCTAATACTACAAGTAGCGATTTAAAAAAAGTAATTTTTTTCATAATTCAAAATTGTATTTAGGGTTAATAATTAAAATCTTAAATATAAGGTTATAAGGACACACTAAGCGTCCTTATAACCATTTATCAATTTATTACCAAATTTCGATATTTTTGATTTCCCAAGTTGCTGATTCAGAATCAGAGCAGATATATTTGAATGCAACGCGAGCATTAGCTTTGAGAGCTGATGCAGGCAATGTGAGTTCACCTGAAGATACATAGCTCCATTTAGTTGTACCATGGTTAACACCTTCAACTTCAGTCCAAGTAGCTGCTGTTGGATCTCCTTCTTTATAGTCGTTAGATACCAACACTTTATACCAACCTTCAGTCAAACCTACATTCATACTAGCCTCTGGACCACGAGCATGGTCAAATTTAATTTTTACCTCTGTTTTGCCTTCGAGATTCAATGCTGGAGAGATAAACCAATCTTCATTTGCGTGAGATTTGTTATCTGAATAGCCCGACATTTTAGCACCATATTTTTCATCAAAAGTCCATGTTTCATCACCTTTTACGCTATAAGATGTAAATTTATCGAAACTTTCTTGAGTCAATAATGTTTCAGCAAGGATTTTACCTTCAGTGTCAAGAGTAGTTTCTCCCACTTTTTTGCCTTCAAGATAAGCTTCTTTTACATTTTTGATACCTGCAACAGAGAAATATGGTTCAAGTGTACCATAAAGTTTCACTGATTTACCCAAATTCAATGGATTAGCTACGAGGTTCAAACCATCACGAATTGTACCTGCTGGCAATTGTACTGGCATACATTTAGCAAAATCAGTTTCATCTGCCGATGCTGCGATAAGAATATTTGTCATAGTTTCGCCATCTGCACCTAACACTGCAGCAGACATATTCATACCATCAACAAGACCTACGATATAACCTTCAGTCCAAACATAAACAGTATTGCCTTTGTCTCCTTGATGAGCTACAGCTTCATCAATTGAATATGGTTTAGCTTCAGAACCTGCTTCGCCTTCAGTTGGACCTGTTGGATCACCTGTATTTCCTGTACCAGGATCTACTTCAGCTTGACCTTTCAATACGTTGAATGTTTTCACTTCCCAAGTACCTGCTTTAGTTGTTGTAGCAACATATTTTAAAGCAATACGCACTGATTTGCCAAGGAATGCATTCAAATCAAGGTCTTTTGATACTTCAAGAGTCCAATCAGACGCATCTGTAAAATTAGTTGGCAATTGTGTCCATGTTGCAGCTGTAGGGTCACCTTCAGTATAATCTTCTGACACCCAAATTGTAGCTGCTTCAGCTGGTTTGTTGTTATAACGCAATACGTGTTCGATATTCATTTTAGCAGCTGTAACACCTTCAAGCGAAATAGCTGGAGAAATCAACCAGTCTTCGTTAGCTTTGTTAGTTCCATCAACATAACCAGTAACCATTGCATAACCATATTTGGTGTCGATATACCATTTTTCGTCACCTAATACGCTATATTCGGTGAAATCGCCAAACGATTGTTTGAATGATTGAGTATAAATCACATCGTTAGCATCGGCTGGTTTGTTACCAAACTCAGCATCACCAAGTTTTGCATAAGTTACACCTTTAATACCTGTTGATCCAAAATAATTTGTGATTGTACCATAAAGTAACACCTCTTGATTCAAGTTACCCTTATTTGCTACAAGGTTCAAACCATCACGCACATCACCTTTAGGTAATTGCACTGCAATGTAATTTTCTTCATCACCAATTGAATCAGCAAGAAGAATATTTGTGTTCATAGAATCTGTTTCAGCAGAGAATACTGGATAGTTAGAGTCGCCAGTTTGCATGAAACCTACGATATAACCTTTTACCCAAGCATCACCTGTAGCAGTTTTAACAACGCCTGCTACGGTATAAGGTTCTGCTTCTGTACCTTTACCATACTCTGAATTCTGAGTACCACCATTATTTCCACCTTGATTTTCATTTGGATCAAATGGTTGTTCGCAAGCTACCAAGGCCATCATTACAGCCAAAACAGTAGCAAAAAACTTCATTTTTTTCATACTAAAATATTTAATGTTAATAAATTAATCTTCTATAAAGTTATGAATATCGTTTCTATCGCGAATATAGAATTGTTTAGTAGAACCGAAAATAGATAAAATACCAGTTATACTACCAACTCCAGTTGGTATAAAATCAGCATAAAAATTAGAATATCCACTTGTACGAACTACAATAGTCGAACCATCAGCAAACTCAGCAGTACGATTCACTGTTTGCTCTTTTGTTGCCCATGGAAATACTCCTGTAGCTACTTTAGGGTCAGTAAAACGAATATTTTTCAACGTAACAAGCGAGCAATACATATCTGATGTTATCGCATTTGACGATTCCAAAACAATAGGTGCTGGCACTTTCGATTTATCTGGTTTACCATTCACATAAATATGTTTGCGAGAATAATTACCCTCTGCATCGCGATACAACTCGTTTGCCCAATTATATCGTGCCATCTCAAGACCATACTGAGGGTCGGTTACAGTATCACCCACTTGATAACCATTATTATAATCTCCGATAAACAAGCCTTTCATCTCTACAAATACCTCTTGACCTACAGGCATGATGTTATAGAGGTTCACTTGGTCAATAGCCAAATTAACACCTCCTGTTTCGTCTTGGATATAGATGCTCTTGTAGATATTGCCACTCTCATCATCAGCTACTACTACGCCACGAATAACAACATCATCACTAACAGCAGTAGGTGTACCTCCAACAGTATGACGAGCTTTCAAATCCTCTATTGAAATAAGAGTTTGATACTCTTTCAATTCGTATGTTGGCACAATATATTCTGGTTCTGGATATTTCTGACATGCAATCATAACTATCGCTACAACTACACTATATAAAATCTTTTTCATATACTCTACTTTAATTATATATTTAGAAACGGAAACCTATATTCAAGTAAATAGTCGCACCGTATGCATAGAAATATTTAGGAGGGAAACGGTCCAAATATGTAGCACGGTCAGTATTAGCATTAGTTGTACTGAAACGACTTTGCTCATAACCACCAGTCTTGAGTGTTCTATTATTCAATATATTAGTTGCACTCAAATTGATATTCAAATAATATTTATAATCAATACGGATTGATTTACCAATCGAAGCATCTACAGTTACTCCACCATTCAAACGCTCTTGTTGTGTAATACGGTCGATAAGTGCAGCATCAGACTCTTTTTCAGGATTCAAACCTGCAATTGCTTTATCAGTACGACGCAATGGGTTGAAATCGAGATATGTATTTGTAAAGTAGTTTACGTTTACATCAAAGAACCAATATTTTGGGTGGAAATAGTGTAAACCAAGGCTTGTTGCTACCTCAGGTGTTCCATCCAAGTGGAAGCCTTTACAATGAATCAACTCTTGTTGGTCAGCCTCAAGTCCATTTTCGTAACTGATTGTTGCTTGGGCATCTGTAGTATAAATATTTTGACCAATACCTGCAATCAAATCTACTGTAAATCCATCAATTACATTAAATTCAAGACCAATCTCTGCACCTGTGTGACGTTTGTTGAAACCATACATCGCAAAGTTCACGTATGTATTATATTCATCGTTATAGAACGAACTTAAATCAGATGAATTCCAGAAGTTTGTATTATAGATTGTCACACGACCATTAACTATTGGTGTACGCACATAGTAGCTCAAATCGGCTGTTACATACATCTCTGGTTTCAAGAATGGAATCAAATTTGGTTTAATACGTTGTGAGAAATATGCTGTATTTGCCAACAATGGATTTGTGCCATGTGCTACGTTCAATGCCAAAATATGACGTCCTGTAATACGATAGTTGATACCTGCTTTTGCTGCGTATGTAATGAAGTTTTGAGTTGGACTCATGCCATAACTACCCTCTACTGTCTTTTTCCATGATTGGCTATATACCAAACCATTAAGTGTAGAATACATCTCAATAGGCTCAGCCGAACGTCCATTCAACATTTTACCATCACGCCAGAAATTAGAGTATTGCGCTTGCGCACCAAAATATACGTCAAAATTACTTGCCGAATATGTTGCTTGACCCCATAATTTTGCATTATTCGCATAAATATCGTAATTATAACCAAATTTATCACCTACATAAACTTGACGATTTGGGTTGTTCAAGTCATTTTGCATGAAGTTTGGATTACCAGGATTATCACGCTCTCCATATTGGTCGATATCCAACCAATAATCTGCTCCAAGTAGGTCATCTACCAATTTGAAGTGATTTGCTATTGTAGATTGCAATTCAAGACCACCATCTAATCTCCAAGCATCATTAAATTTATAATTTAATACCGAATTCAATGTAATAACTTGTTGATCATTACGGCGATTTTCAATCATATAACGACCTGATTTACCTTGTGCATTTGCCAAATAGTTGGTTTGATACATCTTATCCCAATTAATTTGACGATATGACTCATCATTCATCCACATCTCTTGACGCATTGCTGCATTATTCATGTTTGCCGATGAAATAGAACCATCATCTTCTTTATAAGTCAAATAATAGTTTGGCAAATTACGATAGTAGTCTGGACGAGGGTCAGCTGCTTTATACCAGTTCATTGCAGTACGACCATCCATTTGATATTTATAACCCAACGATGTAGTAAGTTTTGATGCAGCATCAATTTTCCACTCATGACTTAACACTGCAATCGGAGTGAACGATTTCACTTGTTTCGCATTACGCATCACACCATTTTGATAACCCCAGTTAGCATTATAATTATTATTACCATAACCTTTACCAGAAATACGCACAAAGAAGAAATTATCTTTCGGAGTCAAATCGTATGCTTCTTGAGTAGAACCCGCTTGTTGACCACGTTTAGTTGGAGCACCCATTACAGTCAACGACAACGAATGTTTGTCATTAATACGTTTTTCTGCAGCAACAGCAAATGCCCATGCATCGTAGAACGTACCAGCCACATAACCCTCTTTAGCCCAACGATATGAGCCAGACACTACAAATGCCCAACCATTATTCATCAAGCCAGTTGCGTATGTCACCATAGTACGAGTAGTATATGTACGGTTAGATGCTACTTGGCTTACTTTGAAACCTTTACGAACAGCCGAAGCTCGTGCATTGATATTCACTGCTCCACCCACGTTACCAAATGAGAATGTATTTGCTTCTGTTGCATTCACAGTCTCTTTAGTACGAACCATATCGTTCAAACCACCAATTTGACTATAAGTGAACCAACCACGTTCTGCATCGTTCATCAATATACCATTCAAGTATGTTTGGTTGTATTTACCATCCAAACCACGCATTCTAAAACGCATAGACGAGAATTGATAACCTGCATTCGAAGTAAATACATCGCCTTGCGACGACAACAATCCACTCACATTTTGTGATGACCCTTCAGCATCCAATTCTTCTTCCGAAATAGTAAGCATCATATCTTCTTCTACTGCCGATTGAGCATTGATAGTAAGATAAATAACACCTACATCTGTTTTGCCTGATTGAACATTAATAATGCGTTGATAATTAATGATTCCATGTCCAGAAAATATCAACACATCCGAACCT
>JAZRJN010000074.1:0-6797 GCA_045645785.1 Candidatus Aphodosoma sp.
GAAATAGCCGATTTAGGCTCTATCAAGTCGAGCGGACTAAGACTTGTACCGCAAGCCTCGCATTGGTCACCATACGCATTAGGGTTTTTACAGTGAGGACAAGTACCTGTAATATAGCGGTCTGCCAAGAATTGACCTGCCTCTTCATCATAGTATTGCTCCGATGTTTTCTCTACAAACTCGCCTTTTTCATAAAGATTTTTGAAATATTCTGCCGCAGTTTCGTAGTGAATTTTCGATGTTGTGCGTGAGTAAATATCAAACGAAATACCCAACTCTTCAAACGATTTTTTAATAATGCCATGATAGCGGTCAACAATATCTTGAGGCGTAACACCCTCTTTTTTAGCTTTGATTGTGATAGGCACCCCGTGCTCATCCGAGCCACCAATAAACAACACCTCTTCGCCCTTCAAACGCAAATATCTAACATAAATATCTGCAGGAACATAAACACCCGCCAAGTGACCAATATGCACCGGACCATTTGCATACGGCAAAGCCGTAGTAACCAACGTACGTTTAAAATCTTTCATATCTTATTTTTTTATTGATTTACAATTGAGCATTATGTATTGTGAATTATACATAGCACATTGATTAATTTGCAAAGTTACTAAAAAAATATAAATCTTACAATAAAACTACTCTTAATTCATAAATTTTTACTAACTTTGCCAAATAAACTGTTAAACAAATAAAATCTATGAAAACACTTAAAAAATTCTTGCCCCTAATAGCATTTGTTATTGCTATTTTTATTGGTTGTAACCCTGACAATGTCATTGACAACAACCCAGACGACACAAACGATTCAATCAAAAATGACACTACAACAAACAAAGACACAACAACTAACGACACTATTGTCATAGAGGAAGAAACTATTGACAATGAAATTAACGACCCTTTCTATACTATTAAAAGCACACGTCCAGCATGGTACAATGAACATCCAATGGCAGGTACTGAAGCTAATTTTTCTGTAAAAACCGATGCTGTTCGTCTTCACTTTTATGGTTGGGGACTTGATGAAGACTCTGTTATAACTGTCAAATTTCCAGAATCTACCAATCAATATAATCGCGCTATTCTCACCTATCGCATGGGTGGCTGGAACGAAGGTCCTGCCGATTGGGATATGACTACTATGATTATGCTTAAAAACCCACACGATGGTCAATTCTATGAACTCGCTCGTGCTTTCACTCCATACGGTGGTTACTTCGATATAAATTGGGAAAAACTATATTACATGGATATTACTGAATACCTTCCTATGCTAAATGGTGAAGTAGAATTCCATATTTACTATGGTGGCTGGGATGCAACCGATAAAAAAGCTCATACCGTTACTCTTACATTCGATTTCTACGAAGGTGCTAAAGAAAAAGAGACTGTTTTCTATCAAAAAATATATGACTCACGAGCTTCAAGCAATATAGGTTATCGCTCTTGGGCTTACGGCGTTGAAGGTAATGATATAGAAGATGCTGAACGTCTTGGTCTTCGCGAAATAGAAATACCTGATAATGTAAAATCTCTTATGATGAAAGTTAGCATTAGTGGGCATGGTGCCGACCGTGGAATTTTCCCTGATCGTGGAACTACAGGTAAAGGACAAAGAGCAAACAATGCTGCCGAATTTGATGAAAACTTCTATCGCGTAATGATTAACGACAAACTAAAATTTAAAGGTCATATTTTCTACGATAATGGTGATACATATCGCCAAGCTGGTACATATAAATACGACCGTGCAAATTGGGGTCCTGGTCTCCCTCTCAAAGTAGATTGGCTCGAAATTTACAATATTGCCGAAGATGGCAAACTAAATCTCGATTTAAACCTCGATCGTTTTAATTCAAGAGTAAACGATCTCAAAGGCGAAGGTGTAGCAAATTATATTATCGAAGTAGATATATTTGGATATAACAATTAATTTAATCAAAATGAAAAAACTAATTCCTATAATTTCATTACTATTCTTACTTTTAAGTTGCGAAAAGGCTGATTTAAACCTAACTGATGAAAACATCGAAAACAGACTAAAATCAATGGTTGGTGAAAATATAACCTCTGTTGGAAACAGACTAAAAAGTGAAGGATTCCAAAAATTTAAATTCGACGAACAAATTAATTATATCAAGGGAGTCGAAACTTATCTTTTTACAACTTCAAATAAAATAGTTGTTTCTGCTGGTTATCAAACTAAAGATTCTACAAAAGTATATAGTATTCTCGATAAATATCACTATTCCTTCACTGAAAAAGAGACTGAAATTTATTCAGGCGAAATTTATTCAACTGATTTTAGTGATTGGGGCAATAGTTATGTAGATTCTATAAATGTAGGCAATAATAATTATATTTATATTTACGACAACCCAACTCTATTTTATAGCGCATTGCAAAGCAATTTATATTTTCTAATATATTCATCTGAAAGTTGGCATAGTAAAAAAGATAAAAATGGTGAAATGTGGAATATTCAATTAGGAGAAAAAGCTAAATCTATTTGTATCACATATTCCGATTTTTCAATTAAACAATAAAAAAAAGAGGCTCTCAAGCCTCTTTTTTTATTCTCAATTCTCAATTCACGAAATAGCTCCCCAATTCACATTTCCTTTTTGCAATCTTCTCAACTGCCTCAACAACATCGAATGCTCAGGCAAAACCAATTCTGGGTCACGCTCCAACAACTCTTTCGCCACCGAACGAGCAGTCTGCAACATCCGCCCATCAGTAGCCAAATTAGCTATCTTCAAATCAAACGGCAACCCACTCTGTTGTACCCCATCAATATCTCCCGGACCACGTAAATTCAAATCCGCCTCTGCAATCACAAATCCATCGGTCGAATCACACATTATCTGTAATCGTTTACGTGTATCATTAGCCAATTCGTATTTCGACATCAATATGCAATAACTTTGATCAGCACCACGACCAACACGCCCACGCAACTGATGCAACTGACTAAGTCCAAACCTTTCAGCACTCTCTATCACCATCACACTCGCATTCGGCACATTCACACCCACCTCAATCACCGTAGTAGCCACCATTATCTGAGCCTCACCCGATGCAAATCGCTGCATAGCAGCATCTTTATACGCAGGTTTCATCTTACCATGCACCATTACGATATTATATTTCGGAAATGCCTCAACCATTGCCTGATACCCCTGCTCCAAATCTTTCATATCCAACTTCTCACTCTCCTGAATTAACGGATAAACTACATAAACTTGCCGCCCCTTCTCTATTTCACGATGCAAAAATCCATTTAATGCAGCACGCTTATTATCAAAATAATGATACGTAGCAATCGGCTTTCTACCTGGAGGTAATTGGTCAATCACACTAACCTCCAAATCACCATAAATAGTCATTGCTAACGTACGGGGTATAGGCGTAGCCGTCATAATCAACACATGAGGTGGACGAATATTCTTTGTCCACAACTTCGCCCTCTGTGCCACACCAAACCTGTGTTGCTCATCTATAACCACATAACCCAAATTCTTGAATTGCACCGTATCCTCTATCAATGCATGCGTACCAATCACTATCTGTAACGTACCATCACGCAAACCCTCATCTATCTCCTCACGCTCTTTCTTACGCGTACTACCAGTCAACAATCTCACACTCACTCCCAACGATTTTACCTGTTCCGATATACTCTGATAATGTTGTGTAGCCAATATTTCGGTCGGTGCCATTATACATGCCTGATAGCCATTATCTAAAGCTATCAAACAAGTCATCAACGCCACCATTGTCTTCCCACTTCCCACATCACCTTGCAACAAACGATTCATCTGCTTACCAGTATTCATATCAGTACGTATCTCACGTATCACTCTTTTCTGTGCATCGGTCAATTCAAAAGGCAAACATTCTCGATAAAATCGATTAAAATACTCTCCAACTTTGTCAAAAACAAACCCCTGATACTTCATATCACGCAATTTGCTCTGACGCATTATCGATAGTTGAATATAAAACAACTCCTCAAATTTCAACCGAGCCTGCGCTCTACGCAACAAATCCATATTTTGTGGAAAATGTGCCTGACGCATAGCATCACTGCGCGACATCATACCAAAATTTTTAACGATTTCATCGGGCAAATTCTCTGGTATATAAAATTCCCTATCGCTAAAAACTGTGTACATCAACTTTCTTAATCCAGCAGAATTAAGAAAACGAGTCTTCATCTTCTCCGAAGTATTATAATGTCCCTGTAATCCACTATTTTTCTCCACATTCTTCTCACTAAACACCTCTACCTCAGGATGAGCAATATTATATCTATCATTAAAACGCGATGGTTTACCAAAAATAATATATTCAGTATTTACACGCAACTTTTCCTCCACATATTTCCAACCCTTAAACCACACCAACTCAATATACCCCGTTCCATCGGTAAACGTACCCACTAATCGTCGTGCACGACCCTCACCCCTCATCTCAAATTGTAATATTCGTCCCTTCAATTGCACGTATGCCAAATCTTCAGTACACTCACGCACAGTATAAAACTTACTCCTATCTATATACTTGTAAGGATAATGTGTAACCAAATCCTCGACACAACGAATGCCAAGTTCAGCTGTCAAAGTCTCAGCCCTCTTCGGACCAACACCTAACACATATTCAATAGGAGTATCAAGAGTCAACATAATACTGCAAATTTATAAAAAATTTATGAAATATAAATTATAACAATAATTTATTTTTTGTAACTTTGTCTTTGCTTAGATACTTTTATTTAGTTTTTGATATGAACTCCTCACTCCTCACTCCTCATTCCTCACTCTTAATCGCTTGTCGCAACGAAATACATAATCTTCCCTCCTTGCTTGTATCAATCGAAAATCAAATATACAAGCCAGATGAAATTATATTTGTTGACGACAATTCTACAGATGAAACCTATGATTTTTTAATACATTTTGCTAAAAAACATAACTATATAAAAGTAATAAAAAACAGCGGTAAAGGCAAAAAATCAGCACTTATTGAAGCAGCAAAAATAGCAAAATCAGAATATTTAATGTTCACTGATGCCGACTGCATTTTAAATAAAAATCATTGTCATTTAGCATTAGATTATTTATCAAAAAATAATAGTGATATGCTACTTGGAGCTGTAGATATTACCGATGAAAAGGGTATTTTTAATATAATAGAAAAAATAGAGTTTGCTTCACTACAAGCTGTAACTGCATATTCGGCATTACTTAACAATCCTATTATGTGTAATGGAGCAAATCTTATAATACGCCGCACAACTTATCTACAATATATCAACAACATAAATACCTTTATTGCTTCTGGCGACGACATGTTTATGCTTCATGCCCTCAAAAAAAACAGAGCAAAAATAGATTATCTATACAATAGTGATTATATTGTAAAAACCAAAGGAACAAATTCACTTAAAAAATTCTTATTACAACGTACCCGCTGGGCTGCAAAATCTCTCAACTACACAGACCCAACCACAATTTTCACAGCCTTTATAGTAGCTCTAATAAATATATTATTATTCCTTACTCCCTGCTCCCTATTCCTTATTCCCTATTTCTTATTTCCTGCTCCCTACTCCCTACTCCTTATATTTTCAATTATTATGATAATTGAAAATATAATACTTCTACCTTTTTTGTGTAAATATAAACAATACAGAACATTAAAATATTACCCAATACTATTTCCTATAATGTCATTATTATACCCTTTATACATACTAACAATCTTAATTTTAATTCTTTTTTATAATAAAACTAATCCCCACTGGAAATAAAAAAAGGTTGACTCAAAATAAGAGTCAACCTTTTTTATTTATAATTAATTATTAATTATTTACGCACACCTGCAAATTCAACATCAGTTTTAGCACGTTCAGCAAGTTTAGCACATTTAGAAGCTTCAGCAATATTAGCTTCATATTCAGTAGCATTATTAGTACGAGCAGCAACGATAGCTTTCAAATAAGCTGTCATAGCATTTGGATTAGCAACATTTTCTAATGCTTTACGAGCAGCACCATTGTTTTTGTTAAGAATGTTAGCAAGAGCAGCATTGTTAGTTGCAGCAGCACCAAACAAATCAGCAGCTTTTTTATAGTTACCTTTCAAAATAGCAATTGCACCATTAGCATAGTCAAGATCTTTACCTACACCACCTGCTTTACCAAAGAATTCTTCAGCTTTAGCAATATCTTTTTTGCAAAGAGCTATAAGACCATTGTTATAGTTTACATTTGGACAGTTAGGAGCCAATTCCAAAGCTTTAGCAAAGCAACGAGCAGCTTCTGAACATTTACCTTGAGCATAAAGAGCCATACCAAGGTTGTTGAATGTACGATAGTCATCAGCATAAATTTCAGTAGCTTTAGTATAAATTTCAGCTTTAGCAGCATTATCAGCTACCAATGTAGCAGCATAAAGAAGTTCTTCTACATTAAGTTGTGCTGCATCTTCTTTAGCAAGTTTGCTAATTTCTTCATCTGATTTACCAATTACATTAACTGTCAATGTCATTTTTGAACGACGAAGTTCTGGAAGAATTTCTTCAGCAATAGCTTTGTAAGCTACAGCAATATTTTTGATTTCTTGTTCACGTTGTTGTGGATCAGTGTACATAGAAAGCACGCGAAGAATAACAGCTTTATCTTCGATTGAAGAAGCTTCAACTAATTTTTGGAAACCATCCCAGTCTTCAGCAGTAAATTTAGAATCAATATTTACAGAAGCTTTCAATTTTTTCAACTCACG
>JAZRJN010000075.1:0-4159 GCA_045645785.1 Candidatus Aphodosoma sp.
TTTTTCATACATTACAGGAGCATTTTCATCTTCTGCGAATTTCTTCTTACTCTCAGTGATTGCAAGAAATAAATCATTGTTACGACTACGTTTCACATCAAGGTAATAGATACGTTTACCTGCTTTTACCGACTTAGAGAATACAATTTCTTGCTCTTTTCTCTCATTTTTGAATTCTTCCATATCAATACAACTCTGTTTTAAATACCTGACTATCAAATAGTCAAATCAAATTAAATTTGTTTAATTAAAATAAATAAATAATGTTTATTTTCAATCCTCAAAGTTGTAATTTTTTTTTGACATAGCAAAATATTTTTTAATATTTTTTCAAAAAAATTACAAAACACACTCACCATAACAACTACAGCACTAATACTCAACGCATTAACCATATTTAAAATCTCTAATTCTCAATTCTCAATTCTCAATTCTCAATTTTATTGCTACTTTCATTTTTTTTTTGTAACTTTGCAAGTCAATTAGATAAAAGATAAAAGACACAAGCCGTGTCTCGTGTCTCGTGTCTAAAATCTAACATCTAAACCTATCATTTAAGCGTAATGATCAACAGAGCTCTTTTAAGAATTAAGGTAGCGCAAGTTTTGTATGCTTGTTTTGCAAAAGAAAACACCGATCTCACAGCGGCTGAAAACGAATTGCAATTAAGTATACAAAAATCTTATGATTTATATCACTACATCTTGCTACTCATCGCTGAATCGCGCCGTTACACAGAAGTCAAAGCCGATTCACTTCGCGACCGTATCGGTGGCGTTCGCGTAAACGAAATGTTCAACGAACAATTCATGAACAACAAATTCGCACGCCAACTCGGTGAAAACATCGATTTATATTCGTATGCCAACGAACGTGGACTCTCTTGGGCAGAAGATACCGAATTCATCAAATATCTCATTTCACAAGTAAACCGCCGCGAATACTACTGCATATACATCGCAAAAAAGAACCCTTCGTATGGCGAAGACAAAAAATTCTGGCGCGATATCCTTGCTAACGAATTTCAAGAAAACGAACAATTCGACCACCTACTCGAACAACAATCAATCTATTGGAGCGACGACATCGACATCGTTTTCAGCTTCGTAGAAAAAACTATCAAACAATTCAAAGAAGAAAACGGTCCCAACCAACCTCTTCTCCCTATGTACAAAGACGAGGCAGACAAAACCTTCGCATTTAAACTCCTCGACTCTGTACTTCTTCACAACAACGAACTCGAAAACATCATCACAAAATATCTCATCGATTGGGACATTGACCGCGTAGCAATGATGGACAGAGTGATTCTCAAAGCAGCCATTGCCGAACTTCTCTACTTCTCTACTATTCCTGTCAACGTAACTCTTGATGAATACATCGAACTTGCAAAATACTACGGAACAAAGAAAAGTAGCAAATTCATCAATGGCGTACTCGACAAAGTAGTCAAAGAACTTCGCGAAACCACCGAACTCAGCAAGTTCAAAATCTCAGACAAAAAATCAAAAAACAAAACTTCTTCTGAACTCAAAGAATCAGAAGCCAACTCTGAAACCCAAGAAACCGAAAACAACTAATAACTAATAACTAATAACTAATAACTAAAAAATATGTTAACTACAATCTTATTACAAGCTGCTACAGAAGGCGCACAAGGCGCAGGATGGATGAATATGGTAATGTTGCTCCTCATCTTCGTTATCTTCTACTTCTTCATGATTCGCCCACAAACTAAACGCCAAAAAGAAATCAAAAAATTCCAAGATTCTCTCGAAAACGGCAAAACTGTTATCACTCAAGGCGGTATCTATGGTCGTGTACGCGAAGTAAAAGACAACTACGTACTTATCGAAATCGCTGACGGTGTTAAAATCCGTGTCAACAAAAACATGGTATTCGATTCACCTGAAGATGCAACTCAACAACCTGCAAAATAATTAAAACTATGAATTCAAAACGCTTTTTGGTGTACATTAAGCGACAAAGAAATAAAGTTGCTACATTCTTGAAATCTCGAGATGTAGTAACTTTTTTGTTCTTCTTCGTACTCGCTTTTTTCTTATGGTACATGTATAATATCGGCACTCAACGCGAAATAAGTCGCAGAATACCTATTACATATATTGGCATTCCCGACAACGTACAACTCGAAAAAAAATTGCCTAAAGAACTAAAATTCGTAATAAAAGACGAAGGAAAAATTATATGGAGCTACCGAAAATCCCAATTCGATACACTCAGAATCGACCTAACCAACCATTTCAACGAAAACAACTCTCTCGAAATAAAATTCGACGCACAATTCAAACAAATACTCTCTCAACTATCACCAACCACAAAAGTTATAGAATTAAATCCTAACTATTTCTCATCAAAATACATACGCCTATACTCCAAAGTTGTACCTGTTGTTACAAGCAATGTAATCAAACTCGCACCTCAACACGTCATGTACGACACGATAGCCATATCGCCTAAGTTCGTAACCCTACTCGGCACAAAAGAGTCAGTCGACACTATCTCTTACCTATATCTCGAACCAATCACCGAAACTTTCGACAAAACCAAAACCATCTCCGTTAACATTCAAAAACCTCAAAGCGTAAATATCAATCGCACATCAGTAAATGTTACAATACCAGTCGAAATGTGTACCGAAAAAGAAGTAATAGTGCCAATCACAACAGAAAATTTACCTAAAAACACCAATATTCGCACATTCCCACCTGAAGTAAAAATCCGATTCAGCGTAGGACTAAGCCACTACAACTCCGTGACAGAATCCACTTTCCGTGCAATATTAGACTACAACGACATCATCCTCGCTCCCGACAAAAGCACCGCTACACTACAACTCGACTACACCTCAGGCTATATCTTCAACATCCAACTCAACCCATCCGAAGTCGAATACATAATAGAGAATTAAAAATGAAAAAAATAGGTATTACAGGCGGTATAGGTTCAGGCAAAAGCGTAATATCACGCATACTAAAAACTATGGGCTACCCAATCTACGACTCCGACTCGTGGGCTAAAATCCTCATGAACAATAGTCCTACTATATGCCAAGCACTAACCAACAAATTCGGTGCAGAAACCTACTCTATAGAAGGCTTAAATCGTGCCTATTTAGCTCAACAAATCTTCAACAACAAAGCCAATCTCGCATTTGTCAACTCCATAGTGCATCCCACTGTATGCAACCACTTCATACAATGGGCAGAAAACCAACACTCCGAATTTGTTTTTATCGAAAGTGCAATCCTTTTCAGTAGCGGCCTCGACAAAATCCTCGATAAAACAATATATGTAGATGCACCACAAGAACTACGCCTCCAACGAGCCATGCTACGCGACAATGCCTCTGCCGAAAACATCACTGTCCGCATCAACAACCAATCACACGACAACGAATATGCCCACTCTCACTCCGATTTCATAATCCAAAACGACAACCAAACCCTCATCATACCTCAAATACTATCAACATTACAAAATTTATAATACAAACAACAAAACAAAAAAAAGAGGATGTATAAAAACCAATACACCCTCTTTTTTTTATAAACATAAATATATTCTATATAAATATATATTTTAAAACAAATAATGCTGCAAGGATAATCATTGTAGGAGTGAGTTTTTTAAAGTTACCACAGAGGAAATTGAATACTGTGTAACAAATCATTCCTATCAAAATACCATCAGAGATAGAATATGCTAATGGCATCATTATAATGCAGACAAATGCAGGTATTCCCTCTGAGAAGTCGTTAAATTCGATGTTTTTCACTGGTTCAAGCATCATCAAACCTACAATTATAAGCACTGGAGCAGTAGCTGCGGCAGGGATTGATAAGAATAATGGAGAGAAAAATAATGCTACTGCAAAACAACAAGCAACAACAAATGCTGTAAGTCCAGAACGACCTCCTTGCGCTACGCCAGATGCACTCTCGACGTATGTAGTTGTGGTAGAAGTACCTAAGCATGCACCTACGGTAGTAGCAATAGCATCTGCCATAAAGGCCTGCTTAAGACGGTGGATATTTCCCTTATCATCAACCATATGCGACTTTGTACACACTCCAATAAGCGTACCTACAGTATCAAACATATCGATAAAGAAGAAGGTGAAGACAATTATCACCAT
>JAZRJN010000076.1:0-1691 GCA_045645785.1 Candidatus Aphodosoma sp.
TTAAGGTCACTAACGAAATAGAATAAAAAAACAACACCAACTATGCTGTCTGGTGGACGAGCATAGCTGGAGCTTTATAAGTGAAATAGGCGCGATTTGCGCGGTTGTTTATGGCGTTTTGGCGTTTACCCCCCCCCTACTGATTTACAAGCCAATACGCAGCAGATATTGGAGCCAGAAGCAAGGAACCAAGAGTAAAGACTAATATGTTTTGGAGAGAGGAGCACTGTTTGTAATTATGAATTAGGAGGGATGAGTTATAAGTAATTTTAGGGGGTTAGTTATAAATTAATATCTAATAAATGTCCTATAAGTTGGTTATCTACGAAAACTTCTTTCATTTGAACATTGCGCGTATTCTTGGTTCAAGAAAAGCAACTGCTTCATCAGCAGTATAGTATTTCTTTTGTACATTGTTGATGCTTCCGCTCTCTGAGCCAAAAGGCATCTCTTGTGGGGTGTTTGAGGTTTTCATAGCTGCTATTTTTTATACAAAGATGAGTTTATTTTGACCTTTGCGCTGCAAAGGTAGTGTTTTTTTTTGATATATGCAAGAGTTTGTTGAAATTTTTAGCCATAAAGACAGAAAGACAGAAGAATTCTCTTTCTCGTCCCCGTACGTGCGCGGACGAAGATTAAAAAAGTTCTGTCTATCTGTCTTTTTCGAACATGCCTGTCGCTGGATACCTTACACTAGTAAACGAGTGGTATTTTTTTACAAAAAAGTCCTCTAAAAATTTGGAAATGTGAGAAAAATTGTGTACCTTTGCAGGATATTGAAGCCAAGAACAAGGAGCCGAGAATCAAGACAAATTAGAACTTGCAACTTACTTAAAATTAACAAACTATGATTGTACATGTAGCATCGTTTTTAGAGAGCATTGGTGGAAGCATTGATGCTGAACATTGGCTGCGCCCCATCCCAGGTCGGACAGGGTACGCTGCATATTGCAGAAAACCACAATACACCAAGAAACAGAAAAAAGAAATGGCAGAACGCCCTGCTGTGAAGGCGTTTACATCCATTTGCAAAGAGGCTTCGGCTATTATGCGTGATCCAGCACAAAAAGCAGAATGGACAGCAAAACATATAGCCGCTAAACGAGAAGCGAGCAAACATCAACGTTTACCACAAGCGAATGGCAAACCAGCAGTGCCCGAAAGGTTGTGGGACTATATTCGACACGAATTGAGTAAGCAAAAATAAACATCGGGCGTTGTGCCCTTATTCTCTCGGTGATCATACGGAAAAGATTCGGCGAAGTTCCTATGAAGTTCCTATGAAGTCCCTATGATGTTCCTATGCAGATAAGTGGCAGGTAAGGGGCAAGTAAGGGGGATACAAGGGGGATAATTGACAAATAGGAGGATTGCGAAGAACACATCCTTACTTTTTGTGCTGCATAACATATATTTAAGTGCAAATTTGATAGGTGCAAGTAACAAAAAACGAATTAAAAAATAATTAACAATTATTTATTTGCATGATTCAAAAAAAAGTAGTACCTTTGCAAGGTATTTTGGAAAATACGGGCAAATTGCAAAAAAACAAATAAACAACTTTATACATTAACCCGACTGAGGATCGAGGAACAGGAATAAGTACTCAACCCCATCCGAAGTCACAAAACAATCTAAAAACAATGAAACCAACTCACATTGAGCATCTTGGAATCGCTGTAACAAGTTTG
>JAZRJN010000077.1:0-3877 GCA_045645785.1 Candidatus Aphodosoma sp.
CTCTATGTTATCCAACTCTAAGTCAGAATACAAAACAGAATCTTCTGCTTGAGGTATAATTTCTATAAGTTCGGCTTCTTCTGTTGTTTCTTCTGCGGCTACAACTACAGTTGGAGTATCAATTTCTGTGCTTTCTGTTGGTACAAAGAAATCAATATTTTGATAAACCAACAAACCAATGATACCCAAAAATAAAACAATAGCTACCCAAATCCAACCTTTCGAGTGTTTACTATCAGATTTATAATCTTCTTTATTTATCGCATTTATAATATCTTGACCAGAAACAGAAGAAGGCTCTTGCAATTTAGGAGATTCCTCTACAATTGGAGAATCAACGACAACCATTTGAGGCACTTCAGGCTTAGGTTCTTCTTGTTTTTCTATCACGACCTCTTCTTCGTCAACAACTTGCTCAGTAACTTTCACTACCTCTTCAACAATTACAGTCGCCTCTATTTTTTCTTCAACCAAATCTTGAGTTAATCCACCTAACCCTTGTATATCTGCAAGAATATCTTTAAGTTCAAGAGCTTGTTCAGTCAATTTTTGCAATGGATCGTCTTGTTGTTGCGCCATCACTTGAGATTCTTCGACTGAATCTTTTTTGGAAGTAATATTTTGTATTTCGTCTTGATTTTCAACAACAACGTCCGCATCTAATTCGATAGTTTCGAGATGCGCCAAAGGTTCATTAACCTTGTCTTTTAATGAAACGTCAGGAGTAAAAGTAAGTTTATAGTGCCCCGCAATTTCAATCTCTTCGCCAGTATTTACATTCACACTCTTACGAGATTCTACTGGTATCAATTTAAATGTACCAAGCCCACTTATTTTCAATATTTTATCACGCAAAAGAGCCTCTTCAAATATAGATTGAAAAGCCTCAACAAAAGCAGTTTCGTCAGCTTTTGAGATACCCATTTGCTTACGAAATACCGATAATATATTTGAATTTGTAAATTTCGCCATAATCTCCTCCCTTATTTCACTTCTTTATATTTATTTTTTAACCCCGCCGATGGCTTGAAATTTAACACCAATTTTGGAGGTACAAGCATACGTTTTTTAGATGAAGGATTGATAATAACACGTTGTTCTTTTTGCTTAACTTCAAACGTACCCATCGACAAAAAAGGCAACTCATCGGCATCTGACAATTGCTGCACTAACGTATCAACATACCCTTTCACTAATTCGGCAGAACGTTTTTGTGATACACCTAAACGTTTTGCTAATTCTGTTTGAAATTCTTTGTTATTCATAATACTTCAGCATAAAGGTCATACATATCCGACTCTGTGATTTTCACTTGATAAAAGTCACCAATAGTCAATTGTTTTGTCTTGGTAATCAACACTTCTCCATCAACATCAGGCGAATCAAATTCGGTACGTCCTATATAAAAATCATCTTCTTCGCGATCAATAATTACTTTGAAAATTTGTCCAATTTTTTGGGCATTTATATCTTCTGAGATTTGCGCTTGAAGTTCCATTAGTCGATCAACTCGCTCTTGCTTAACCTCTTGAGGAACATTATCTTCATAATTAAGATTAGAATAAGTACCCTCTTCGTCAGAATAAGCAAATGCCCCCATACGTTCGAAGCGCATATCACGAACAAATTGCATAAGTTCATTAAAATCTTCTTCTGTTTCGCCCGGATGACCAACCAAAAGAGTTGTACGAAGGTGTATGCCAGGCACTTCTTCACGCAAACGACGCACAAAAGCATAGGTTTCCTCTTTTGTTACGTTGCGACGCATAAGAGTGAGAACATTATCTGAAATATGCTGCAATGCCACATCCATATATGCACAAACATTTGAATTATTGCGCATTACGTCTAATATTTCATACGGGAATTGGTTTGGATAACCATAATGAAGACGCAACCACTCAACTCCTGGAATATTAGCAAGTGTCTGAACTAATTCAGCAAGTTTATTGGTTTTATATAAATCGTAACCATAAAAAGTTAAGTCTTGCGCTATAAGTTGAAACTCTTTCACCCCTTTTGCTGCTAATAATTTCACCTCTTCAACAATAGATTCTATAGTGCGAGATTTATATTTACCTGTAATAAGAGGTATTGCGCAATAAGAACAAGTACGATTACAACCTTCGGCTATTTTGATATAGGCATAATGAGAAGGCGTAGTGGTAATACGTTGATTTTCGGTAGATATATTATCTTGGAATAGGTCATTTGCTATATTAACCCAATCGAACTTACCATAAAAGGCATCGACTTCTGGAATTTCGACTTTGAGTTCTTCGCGATAGCGTTCAGAGAGACAGCCCATTACGATGAGTTTGCCAATTTTACGACGTTTTTTTGCTTGTGCCATTGAAAGAATCATTTCAATAGACTCTTCTTTGGCATCACCAATAAACCCACAGGTATTAATAATGACATATTGTCCTTTAACATCGGCTGAATCGTGAAATACCTTGAAACCTCGACTTGCAAATTGAGCCATAACCAGCTCGGAATCAACAAGATTCTTTGAACAGCCAAGCGAAATTATATCTACCCTATTTTTTATCATAAACGCGTATTATTCACCAAATAAAGTTTCAACAAATGCTTGTTTATCAAAAACTTGAAGATGTTCCATACCTTCACCTAATCCAATATAACGTACAGGAATTTTAAATTGGTCTGATATACCAAGCACTACTCCACCTTTAGCAGTACCATCGAGTTTGGTAATAGCAAGAGAGGTAACTTGTGTTGCTTTTGTGAATTGTTTTGCTTGTTCGAAAGCATTTTGACCTGTAGAACCATCGAGAACAAGCATTACATCATGTGGCGCATTAGGAATAACCTTTTGCATCACGTTCTTAATTTTAGTAAGCTCATTCATCAAGTTTATTTTATTATGAAGACGTCCTGCCGTATCAATAATTACAACATCAGCACCATTTGCTTTTGCAGAGGTAAGAGTATCAAATGCAACTGAAGCTGGGTCAGCACCCATTTTTTGTTTTACTACAGGCACTCCTACTCGTTCGCCCCAAATAACCAATTGTTCGACAGCAGCTGCACGGAAGGTGTCAGCAGCACCAAGATAAACTTTTTTACCTGCCTTTTTGAATTGGTATGCAAGTTTACCAATTGTAGTGGTTTTACCTACACCATTAACACCTACAACCATGATAACGTATGGTGTTTCAGGCAACTCTGATTCAAAAGAGACTTGATCGTCAGAATTGTTTTCGGCAAGAAGTTTGCATATTTCGTCTTTAAGCACGAAATTCAACTCATCTGTACCAACATATTTATCACGAGCTACACGCTCTTGAATGCGCTCAATAATACGCACGGTAGTCTCCACTCCAACATCAGAAGTTACAAGGACCTCTTCAAGATTATCAAGTACATCATCATCTACTTTATCTTTACCAACAACAGCACGTTTGATTTTATCAAAAAAGCCTTGTTTTGTTTTTTGAAGACCATTATCAAGAGTCTCCTTTTTTTCACGAGAAAAGAAATCGAAAAAACCCATATTTTTAAGTTGAAAGTTAAATGTGGAAAGTTGAAAGTTATTAATAAGCAAAGTTACAAAAAAATATTGACATTTTAACTATTTAAAGCAAGATATTTTAGTTTAGATACAAGACACGAGATATGAAACACGAGAACGATTGTAATGATAAAAAAAGAGAGGTATGTAAATTTACACATACCTCTACAATTATATATTTTTTTCGCTAATTATTTTGCAAAATAGTCTTTAACTTTTTCGTTAAGAACGATTTCTTCAGCGAAGATGTACGCACCAGTTTTTGGTGATTTCACCATTTTGATAACTTTAGAGAATCCACGACCCTCACCTTTTTGCATAGATGCAACCGCTTTCTTTGCC
>JAZRJN010000078.1:0-8202 GCA_045645785.1 Candidatus Aphodosoma sp.
GTCACCATCATTTTGATAGTTTTTAGCAGCATTGATACCACCTTGTGCAGCAATAGAGTGAGCACGACGTGGAGAGTCTTGGATACAGAAGTTGAGAACGTTGAATCCCATTTCGCCAAGAGAAGCTGCAGCAGAAGCACCAGCAAGACCAGTACCAACTACGATAACATCAAGACGACGTTTGTTGGCTGGGTTCACCAATTTTTGGTGAGCTTTATAGTTAGTCCATTTTTCAGCCAATGGACCTTCTGGAATCTTAGCAGTGATGATATCACCTTTAAGCAATTCTTCGATTTTAGCCATAATTAAGTTAAATTTGAAAGTTGAAAATTGAAAGTTGAAAGTTAATACTCAAGGTAAATTTCAAATTTCACGTTTCACATTTCAACTCGTATTTTATTATTATTTTATTATTTTCTCAAAAAAAAGATTAACAACCTGCGCAGAAGCTTGCACCAAAGTAGAAAAGAACTACAAGAGCGAACATAAGAACTACGATAGTAGCAACGATGTTAGAGATGCATTTTACGCGTGGCATCCAAGTGTTGTTGTTCCAACCCATTGTGTGAAGGGCTGACCAAACACCGTGAGTAAGGTGGAACCAAAGACCGCCTAACCATACAAGGTAAAGAACTACGTAAATAGGGTTAGCGAATGTGTCTTTAATGATAAGCACACCATTAGTAGCATTTGCAAGTGCTGTTTCACAAACGTGAGCGCCGAGCATGTGTTGCAATTCAACTAATTGCATTTTAGCCCAGAAGTTGCAAAGGTGAAGACCGATACCAAGAACGATTACGATACCGAGAGCAAGCATGTTTTTAGAAGCCCACTCAACGTCTTTTTGACGGTCTGTTACTTCGTAACGTTCAGTACCACGAGCGCGATAGTTTTGCAATGTGATAATGAAAGCATACACGATGTGTACAACTACAAGGAATGCCAAACCTACTGTAGCGATAAGAGCATACCAGTTTGCACCCAAGAATTTACAGATAGCGTTGTAGTACTCTACGCCGAACATTGCGTCTGTGATAGAGAAAATGTTCATTGTAGCGTGGAACAAGAGGAACAACACGAGGGCTGCGCCTGTAACGCTCATTACAACTTTTCTTCCGATAGAAGAACTTGATAACCAAGTCATAGAATTTAAAGTTTTTAAGGTTAGTAAATATTGATTAATTATAAAAATGTGGCATGGACATAATTTGCGCAAAGATAACTAATATTTTGCACCTGAGCAAATTATTTATAAAAATTATTTATAAATTTTAATTTTACAAAAAAATACCCTAATTATCAACGTATTAACTTTTCAATTAAAAATCAATAAAAAAATTTCGTAAATTCAATAAAATAAATTAACTTTGCAAATGTTTTTAAAATGGGTAATTATTGCATAAACACATACAATACAAAAACATTAAACATCTATATATGAAAAAATTAACTGCAAAATTGTTACTTTTATCCACCATTGTCGTTTTGTTAGCATCTTGTTCAATGGCGAAAAAAGTTCCTTATTTTAAGAATTTAGAATCTTCTAATGAAGAAATACCTGTTGTGCAAAATGAACCTCGAATTCACAACGATGATATGTTATCTATCGTAATTTCAGCTATAGATCCGCTAACTGTAGCTCCATTTAACTTACCTATTATATCTTATAGTTCACCAGGTGAAGAAAAATTAAGTACTACCCCAACAATGCAACCATACGTTGTTGATGTAAATGGTGAAATTAGTTTCCCTATTCTAGGAAAACTAAAAATCGGAGGTTTAAAAAAATCGGAAGCAGTAGCCTTAATTAAAGAAAAATTACAACCTTATTTAAAAGATCCTATTGTAACCATTCAATTTTTAAATTACAAAATTACAATACTAGGAGAAGTTAATCGTCCAGGAACATATACAACTGCCAATGAACACACATCTATACTTCAAGCATTGGGTATAGCAGGAGACTTAACTATATATGGTCGTAGAGACAATGTACTATTAATCCGTGAAATGGAAGGAGGTAAAAAAGAATATGTACGAATAGACCTTAACAAAACCGATATTTTATCTTCACCTTTCTATTATTTGCAACAAAATGACATTATCTACGTAGAACCAAATAAAACTAAAGTAAATAATGTAATAAGTTCATCTGCTTCTACTAATGCGGCTATTTATCTTAGCGCAATATCATCACTTGCATCTGTAGCTACAACAATTGTTGCTATATTAAATATGAAATAATAATAAAAATATCTCAATATGACAAACTCAAAATATAACACACAAAATACAGCAATAGAAGAAATAGATATCAAAGAATTAATCATTAAAATTCTAAAAAAATGGTATATCTTTGTTATCATAGGAATATTTTGCCTTACTTTTGCTATATATAAAATACTTTCAACACCCCCTCAATTTAGTACAACTGGTACTATATTAGTTCGTTCCGAAGGAAGTCATTTCGGAAACTCTATGTTAGGAGATGAATTTTCGATGGCCTCAGAACTCATGAATATGGGTAAACTTGTTGATGATGAAATGATTGTTCTTCAATCAAAGACCATCATGAAACAAATGATTGATGAGTTGATGTTACAAACAAGTGCTTTTTACAAGAAACGACTTGGAGGATATTATGAATTATATAATGATGAACCTTTAGTTGTTATATATCCAGATGGATATAAAAAGAACTTAAGAGGCTCATTAACTATTAAAGTAAAAAAGACAACAGATAATACATGGAAATTCAACTTCGTAGAAAAAATTTCACGCAAAAAAATTAAATTTAAAGGTGAATTAAAAAATTTAAATCAAGCGTTAGAAACTCCTTGGGGAAAATTCATCTTTATTGAAGATACAACAAAAATAGACCCAAAATTTCCTAATTATAGTTTAATGTATATAACAGTTCCTATAAAATCAAGAATTGAGGAATATTGTAATTTAATTAGCGTCTCTTTATCAAACAAAAAAGCTAATGCTATTAATGTTAGTATCAATGGTGGGAATATTGTAAAAAATGAAGCTATAATAAATAAGATAATAGAATTATATGAACTTGACGCTCTTAACGAAAAAAATAAAACTGCGCGTCAAATGTCAAAATTCATAGATTCACGAATCGATTTATTAACAAAAGAATTATATACGATAGAAAATCAAGTAGAACAATATCGTATAGAAAAAAACTTAGCTAATATATCAATTCAATCTCAAATGACGATAGAATCGATTGCCCAATATGATAAAATACTTTCTAACATAGATATGGAATATAGTCTTATGACTTTTATAGAAGACTATATTTTAAGTTCAAGTCTATTTGATTTAATTCCAAGTAATACTGGTGTAGAAGATCCTGCCCTATCCAATCTAATTATTCAGTATAATGGACAAGTAATGGAATATCTTCGCTTAACACGATCTACAAATGAAAATAACCCTTTTATATCACAATTAAAAGATAAAATATTATTAACACGTCAAAACATTCTTCAGACCATAACCAACATAAAAAAAGGAACTGAAATAAAACGTCAAGATATTGTAGAACGTAATAATGCTCTTGCAAATGATTTATCTATTGTTCCTACAATAGAAAGAGAATATGTTGAAATTTCAAGAGAACAAGGAGTTAAACGTAATTTACACCTATTTTTATTACGTAAACGCGAAGATATTCAATTAAATTTAGCATCCAACATAAATACTAGTAAAATTGTAGATTTAGCATATACATCTATAATACCAGTAGCTCCTAACAAAAAAATACTTCTTTTACTTGCTATCTTTATGACAGGAGTGATTGGGTTAGCATATGTATATATTGACTCATTAATCAATAATAAAATTGAGAATAAGAAAATGCTACGAACTATCACCAAGCTCCCTATTATTGGATCTATACCTTTCATAAAACAAAAAAATTCAAATATTGTTATGCAAAATGCCAATAACAATATTGCAGCTGAAACATTCCGAACTTTACGCACAAATCTTAAGTTCATATTTACTAAACCAACAGATAAAGTTATTATTGTTACATCATCCCACTCTGGCGAAGGAAAAACATTTATTTCTATAAATTTAGCTATTGCATTAGCAATGATTAATAAAAAAGTCGCTTTAGTTGGACTTGATATACGCATACCTAGATTAGCTGAATATTTATCAATAAAATCAAATCCAGGTATTACTGATTTTCTAACTGAAGTTACATATACAGAAAATGAAATAAAACAAACTTATTCAGAAAATAACAATCTTGATATTTTTGTTGCAGGTTCTGTACCACCAAATCCATCTGAATTATTGACTAATCCACGTTTAACTCAATTGCTTAATTATTTAAAAGAAAATTATGATTATGTTATTATCGACTCAGCTCCTATTGCATTAACATCAGACACAATTCAATTATCACAACATTCTGATGCTATACTATATGTATGCAGACAAAAGGTAACACAACAACAACATATACATAATTTGAACACATTAGTAGAAGACAAACATTTACAAAATGTATCTCTCATACTAAATGGAACATCGGAAACTGAAAGTTATGGATATGGCTATAATACCAAAATTTAAAAAGATAGTTAATACCAATACATAACAATAAAATAGGCTGTGTCAAAAAAAATTGATACAGCCTATTTTATTATATCTACTGGAAAAGGGACCAAATCACCTATATCTTCCATTCTACTCAAATTCCCCCGTATCATAGTCGAAGATATAGGATAAAGAGGGGCATCAAGCCAGTGCATTTGTGGAAATTTATTATAATCTACTTCTACACCCTCTCTCGGATAAACATATATTGGATAATCTCGTAATATCTCTTCATAACAATACCAACGATCAAATATTTGATAATTATCAGCACCTATCAACAAAGAGAATTGATAATTTTTATATCTTTCTGATAAAACCCGTAATGTATTTATAGTATAACTCGGTATTGGTAAATGAAATTCCACATCACATACCTTAAGACGTGGATTATTGTTTGTCGCTATACAAGCAAGTCGGTATCTCAACTCATCATCCCACAAATCGACACGTTGTTTTAATGGATTTTGAGGCGATACTACATACCACAACTCATCAATATCTGCATGCTCTAATAGATACTCCCCCAACCCAATATGCCCATTATGTATTGGGTTGAATGAACCAAAATACAATGCAACCTTTTTCATTTATTTAAGGAATTCAGTTACCACACGAATTGTTTCAGCTACAGCCTCTTCAAGATTGTCATTTACAATACGTACATCAAATTGCGGAGCAAACTCCATCTCCCATTCTGCTTTAGCAAGACGTTTTTCAATCATTTCAACAGAATCGGTCGCACGACCTACTAATCTCTCACGCAAAACCTTAACACTTGGCGGTTGCACAAACACAGCTAAAGCTCTATCGCCATAATACTTCTTAATATTCAATCCTCCAACCACATCCACATCAAACAACATGTGCTGACCTTTTGCTAATTTACTATCTATTTCACTTTTCAACGTGCCATAATAACAACCATCATAAACCTCTTCATATTCTACAAATTCATCATTGGCTATTTTTACACGAAATTCTTCTGGCGTAAGAAAATAGTATTCCACTCCATGTTGTTCTGTTCCACGTGGGGCTCGACTTGTTGCTGAAATCGAAAAACCAAAATCAAAACCAGCCTCTTTTAATTTACCAATAATAGTACTTTTACCACTACCCGAAGGTGCTGAAAATATAATTAATTTACCATTCATATTTTAATCAATAATAAATAATAATAAGTTACAAAATTACGATAAAAAAATAAAATAACCAAATTTAAAATATAAAAAATAGGGACACTTTATTTGAGTATCCCTATTTTAATATTTAATTATTTTTGATGTTCAAGAGCAAGTGTACGAGTTGGTTGGTTACATACACAATCGGGACCATAGTATTGAATTGGACCTGGATAGAGGTAACTTGTTGTTGAATTAGCCCACTCTTCGCGATGTGCTGCAAAATATTTGAATGGTTCGCCATCAAGGTGTACAAGTGCTTTTTGAATAACTGGTTTCATTTCACCATGACGACGCTCCATATTCATCATCATTGTGATAGGCACACCACCTGCAATCCATTCTTCTGCTGGAGCTGTGAGGTTGCGAACACTTGACATATAGCCTGTTTTGCCTTCAGAGATAAGCACTGCTGCTGTATAACCAAGTGAATAACAGTAGTCTGCATCGAAATTAGATGGTGTAGCACAACGACCTTCATAACCAAAGAAATGGTTTACGGTAGAGAATTTACCTTTATAAGTACCAGCAGCTTTGAGGCGGTTGAGTTTAGTAACACACATTTCGATGAGAAGTTTTTCTGTCTCAATGCGAGATACTTGCACATTGCCATGAGGGTCACGGTCGAGAGTTAATTGACGTGCAATAGCAACAGGAAGGTCGGAATATACTCCACAACTTTCTTCTGAGAGACGTGAACGTACATACTCACGTTTTTCATCAGAATTGAGAATTAAGTTGAACTCAGTATTATTGGCAAGAATATCATTCAATTCAGCAATGAGTTTTTTCATTGCAGGTACGAATTCGATTACACCTTCTGGGATAAGAATTGTACCGAAATTTAGACCATGATTGGCACGATCAACAACAACTTTTACGATTGAATCTACAAGTTGGTTGAGAGTCATGCGTTTAGCCTCTACTTCTTCTGAAATGATACAGATGTTTGGTTGAGTTTGAAGCGCACATTCAAGAGTGATATGAGAAGCAGAACGACCCATAAGACGGATAAAGTGCCAATATTTTTTAGCAGAGTTAGCATCACGTTGGATGTTACCAATAAGCTCTGAATAGACTTTACATGCTGTATCGAAACCAAATGATGTCTCAATCATTTCGTTTTTCAAGTCGCCATCGATAGTTTTTGGGCAACCAATCACTTGAATACCAGTCTCTTTTTGGAGATAATACTCTGCCAAAACACAAGCATTTGTATTAGAGTCGTCACCACCAATAATCACAATTGCATTGATACCAAGAGCTTTACAGATTTCTATACCACGATCGAATTGATATTTTTCTTCCAATTTAGTACGACCAGAACCTATAATATCAAAACCACCTGTATTACGATATTCATCTACAATTTCATCAGTAAGTTCAATATATTTATGATCAACAAGACCTTGAGGACCACCCAAGAAACCAAACAAGCGGTTTTTAGGATTGAGACGCTTCAATCCATCATAAAGACCAGAGATAACATTATGACCACCAGGAGCTTGACCACCAGAAAGAATCACACCTACACTCACTGCAGGATATTCTTTATCTGCACCTTGTTCGAATTTGATAAGTGGCATTCCATAGGTATTAGGGAAAAGTTGTTGGATTTGAGCTTGATTAGCAACTGATTCAGTAGCAGAGCCTTCAGTCAAAACCACACCTTTTTGAAGCGAAGCGGGCAATTTAGGTTGATATGATGCACGCGCTAATTGTAATGGACTTTTTTTCATATATTTTTACCTTAAAAAAACTAATAATCTTTACTGTTACTAAGAGAATGCAAAGTTACTATTTTTTCTTGATGTATGCAATATTTTCACATACAAATTGTAAAAAAGTTATTCACATCACATAAAGTATCAATAAGTTATAGAGTTAGAATGCAAATAGATATTGTACTTTGTACAATTGAGAGTTGAGAGTTGAGAATTGAGAGTTACCTTCGGCACTAAACTCTAATCTTTAATCTCTATACTCCAATCTCTAAACTATAATCTCTACATAACACACGTTAAAAATAGTTAAAAACAAAAACTACTATTGCACAAATAAAGAAATGGCATTATCTTTGCAAAAGAAAGTTCAGAGATTAGTGTTTAGAGTTTAGAGAACCACGCGACACAAATAACTAATAACTAATAACTAATAACTAGTAACTAATAACTAGTAACTAGTAACTAGTAACTAAATACAATCGCACTATCAGCCTGAGATTGGAAAATTCGACAATTAATTATTTTTACCGAGGCTAACTTCCTTTATCAATGGCGGGCTGCGCTTCTCGCGAGAGTTGTAACCTATAAGGTCGGCAGATTACAAAGAGCTGGAACCCCTCAAATCCTGTTTTATAGGAATTTTTCTCAACAAATGGCAGTGCGATTTTTAT
>JAZRJN010000079.1:0-4006 GCA_045645785.1 Candidatus Aphodosoma sp.
AATCATGCACTTGATATTCACTATGTAATGAATATGACTAATGTCTATTATAAAGAGGTACACAATCGTAATAGTTTTGATGGCAATGGTGCTCCTGTTTATACTTTTGTAGATTTCAATGACCCTGTTTGGTATGGAGAATGGACAAATAATGCTGCAGCAAGTGGAGCTGAACCATATTTTGTTGCTGTAGGTTGTGGTTCTAAATGGTCAAATGATTTGACTAACTTTGGTTCATTTGACTTGTTGGCGCACGAATATGCTCACTTAGTAGTATCAGCAAATGGTCGTGGTGGATTGACAGCAGCTGGCGAACCAGGAGCATTAAATGAAGCAATAGCAGACTGTATGAGTGTTGCTACTGATTTTTATATAAATAAAGATAAAGCCAATTGGCAAATTGCTGATGGAGTTACAGGTAATGGTATTCCTAACATGCGCGATTTGTCTGATCCTAAAATGTCGGGAGGTGGTATATTTAGTGGAGCAACGTTGTCGTATCCACAACCAGATACATACGAAGGTGAAAATTGGGTGGAACCAACTAATTTGAATTATGATAATGGTGGTATTCACTTTAATAATGGTGTGTTCAACTATTGGTTCTATTTGTTGACTGAAGGTGGCGAAGGTGTGAATGACAACGAACAATCATACAAAGTTGAGGGTATTGGTATGCAAAAAACTGAAAAATTGTTGATGCACATTATTCTTAACTATCTTGAACCAGAAATGAACTATGCTCAAATGCGTATGGTTTCACAAGATGCTGCACTTGAACTTTGGGGTGAAGACTCAGAAGAATTAATTCAAGTGAAAAATGCATGGTATGCAGTTGGTGTTGAAGAAACACAAAATAGTGTAGGTGTTGAAAATATTACAATGCTTAATATTTATTCAGCAGATAATAAATTGATGGTAGAGACTGTAGCCGGAAACAATATTGAAGTTTACAATACATTAGGCCAATTGATTGCTAATGTTGAATCGCAAATGGGCATAACTACTATTCCTGTAGCTTTGGAAAATAGTGTAGTTATTGTTAAGGTTGGTAATGTTATAGAAAAAGTTTTAGTAAAATAATTGGATTATGAAAAATTTGAAAAAAATGTTTGTTTTAGGACTTTTGTTTGTAACAAACGTTCTTGCTTATGCAGATGCTACAGCTGTGGCAACAATTGCAGAAGCCAAACAATTGGAATCGTATTCTAATATTGTGTTTACAGGTGAACTTACATTGCAATATGTGGCTGTTTCTTCAGCAGGAGTGAATTACTATGCTGTTGATGCAAACAATGAATATGTTCGTCTCCGTTGTTATTATTGGAATGAATTGATGGGCTCAGAAGACCAACTTTATGCTGGTAATGTTATCACTATTTCGAGCGAAATGCAATTTGTTAATGATGATAACTCTTGTGCAACGTTTGATCTTGATCAAATGGATTTAGCTGCTATTGAAGTGGTAGGTCTTGGTGAAAGAAATGTTCCAACAATTGTTACTATTGAAGATTTAAAATCAGATACAGAAAGACTTTATAATGCAAATTTTGTTTCTATTGAGGGTGCAAAAGTTGAGTCGGTACTTGATTTTTATGTATCACCTTTCCCTATTAATAAAATTGTTGTAGGTGAAAGTACTCTTGATTTTACAATGGAAGATATTAAGACCGCTTATCCAGCAAAAGCAAATATTTATGGTTTTGTTGATTATGAGAATGGACAACCAAAACTATATATTCCACAATTTGATGGTTTTGTAGATCCAGTTGCTTTTGATGATATTTCAGGTATGAAAAACTTTGATGCACAATTGGGTTATGATAATGTTGAATTTAATTCAGCTGTATTGGTTACAGATGTTCAATCTTTAGATGATGAATATATTTATCGTGTTCAAAAAAATGATGTAACTGGCAATCCTTCTGCATTGCAAATTATTATACCAAAAGATTTGAACTTAATTTATCAAGTAGGAGATTCTGTTAATTTTAATATCAAAGGAAACTATATGCCTGCTATTTATGAAGAGTTAGTAGGGGATATAGATAAAATGTCGTCTGTTGTATTTGAAGTTCAATCTGATATTTCAACATCTCTTATATCTCAAGATAATTTTGTTGCTTTAGTACCATATACATCTGTATTTACTTATGATACTGAAGAATCTTGGATTAAATATGATAATTGTTTGATTACTACTCCTAAAGGTGAATTTTTAGTGTCAGATAAGTATTCTGCTATAGGTTGTGTAGCTTTATGTTTTAAAAATGAATCTACAGGCTTATTTGATACACTTCTCGTTGCTAATACATACTATGTAGAAGCTGGCAGTCCAGTACAAGCTAATGTTTGTGGTTTTATTGGTGGTTATAAGTTTGGAGAAGAGTCTTATTCTGCTATTATGCCACGTAGTAAAAATGATTTCTTGTCTGATTTAGTAGAATTTGATAATATTGCAGCTATGAAAGTTGCTGGTTCAACACCATCTCGTGATATTTCCTATAAAATCAATAGTCCTATGGCTATTACAGGTTTCTCTTCTGTAACAGATAATGGCTATACTGTTTATATGATTTTTGTGCAAGATGAAACAGGTTATATTCAACTTAATCATACTAATAAGCAAATTCAAAATGAACTTGTTGTAGGTGATGTAATTACTGGATTAACAGGTTATTATAGTAGTTATGGAGGTACATCTTATTATGATGAGGAATTTGGTTATGTCTTTGCAACTGCTCCTATGTTTGAGGTTGTAGCTTCTTCTATTGTTAAATCAGAAGAAGAATATGTGGCTAAACCTGTAGAAATTACACTTGCTGAACTTAATGATTCTTATGCATCACAATTGGTAACACTTAAAGATGTAACTTATCAAAAAGAGGTTGTAATTCTTTCGACAGAAGATAAAGAATTGCCAATTCTTCGTCAAGGAGAAGATGCTTGGACTATTCTTGCTGAAGGTTATGAGTATGCTCCTACAATGACATCAATTACTGGTGTTTATTTCCTTTATGGTAAATTGACAAGATTTATTCCTCGTTCACAAGAAGATATTGTTTTTGATAATACAGTAGCTATTGAAGATATAGTAGCGGATAATAATTTATTTATTCAAAACAATATTGTTTCTGCTAATGGGGCAATGATTGAAGTTTATGATGTAATGGGACGTTTGGTTGTTTCTGGTATTAATGCGGTTAATGTTGCAAATATGAATATGAGTGTGATGATTGTAAAAACAACATATTCTGATAATTCTAATTTTGTAACAAAATTGGTTAATCGTTGATAATATTTGATAAATAAAAAACTCCGAGTTGCAAATTGCAATTCGGAGTTTTTTTTATTGTGTATTAATTCTCAATTCTCAATTCTCAATTCTTAATTATGAATTATGAATTATGAATTATGAATTATGAATTATGAATTAAATCACATATCCCATTGTTCGAGTGTACCGAGCAATTCGTCAAATGTGTGACATTTTGCTTTTTCTTGTACCTCTTTGATTTGGTTGTGTACTGCTTCGTCGTAGCATTCTGTTGGAACGGCACGGATAACACCCATTGCGATTGGCATATCAGGACCTTCCATGAGAGCCAATTTGAGGTGGAGTGTTGGGTCTTCAGTTGTAGCATCGTGAACAAGGATGTCGTTTTGAGTTACGCCATTTTCGCCGATTGTAACAACTTTCAAATTCCAACCATCGAGAACAAGACCTTTGTTGCGGTCTTTACCAAAAATCATTGGTTTGCCATGTTCGAGAACTACTGTTCGTTCGAGACGATCTTCTTTAGTTGCAATCCAATTGTTTGCGCCATTGTTGAAGATAACGCAGTTACACAAGCATTCGCATACCGAATAACCTTTGTGAGCTGCAGCAGCTTTCATTACCATAACAGATGTAGGACCATCAACGTCGAGTGTACGAGCGAAGAATGTGCCACGAGCACCCATTACCAATTCTGCTGGACGGAAAGGACGTTCTACAGTACCGAAA
>JAZRJN010000080.1:0-9744 GCA_045645785.1 Candidatus Aphodosoma sp.
GCTCCCATAGTTTAATGGATAGAATGAAGGATTCCGGTTCCTTTGGTTGCGGTTCGATTCCGCATGGGAGTACAAAAAAAAGTGGCAAACTTGATAGTTTACCACTTTTTTTTATACTTTATACAATCATCATTTCACAAGTTTTACTTTTTGTGATTGATAAACTTTATAGTTATCACAATCGCTCATATTTGCTGGTTTATTTCCAACCCAAACAACAATTGTCATATCTTCTGGTTTATATGAATCTTTCAATACTTTTGATGATGTAAATTCGAATGTATTGCCAGCACCACCAACCTTTTCTCCAAGGATAGAAACAACACCATCACGACAAACATGATTATGTGTATATTTACCAGCAACACCTGCTTGAGAACCTTGAAGATTATCTTCCAACAATGCAATACCAATAGCCAAATTATTACGATTTGGAATTTCTGCTAAAATATCACCTTTAACAGTTACTGTCAATTTACGTGTAGCAGCATCAAACTCATGTTGTACATCAAGCGCAATTGGCGACATATCAGCTTGCATCAAACGGAAATATTCGTCAAGCAAACCACGAGCACCAACTTCATTCACAGAGAAAATAGGTCCACCAGGAGTACCTGAAGTTGTAAGACCAACAGCAAGAAGATTTGTACGGTCAATCATCAAACCTGGTGCATATGTCATCTGTGTATTATAAAAAATACGAGCAATAGTATCACTTTGATTTGATGTATATTTACCTGCATTATAACCTGCATGATGAGCCATCCAAATAAATTTATCTTCACCAACTTCTTTCATTGCTTTTTCAATATAATCGTGACCTGCAGGACAGTTTACACAAGCATCACCTGTAGTATTTTCAAGAAGAACTACACGATCAACCAAATTATCAGCAACAACTGTTTTAACAACAATAACATTATCCGATTCGTTATCGTCTTGTTTTGCTCCATTTACATTATCAACCATATACTCAACATCCATTGTTGAAGTAGTTGTAAACTTCATATCATGAACAAAGAATGTACATTGTTGATTACGTTCCAATGCTGTTGACAAAGTTACATTTTCACGCAAATATTCCACTCCACTTGCTTTAACTACAATATCAAATGAGTTCAATGGAGTAAGAGCTTTATTTTCTACTGTTGCAACAAAAGAGAAACCTTTATTTGGTTTAACATACTCAGCAGTTTCAAGGGCAACTAAAGCTGCATCGTTTTGAGGCATATTATTACCAGAAATTATACATCTAATCGACATATTACCCATTTCTGTATAACTAATCCATTTTTTAGTTGCACAATCATAAATCCAGCAACCATTTTTCTCTGGAGATTGAGAACCATCACAACCAATAATCAAACCATTAGCGTTGATTGTATAACCAAAATATAGGTCTGATACAGGCTCTTTAAGTTCAAAGAATGGATCCATAACCATTGTATTCCAATCTTTCAATTTGATTTCGTCTGTAAAATCTTGACTCCAAAGATTTTCGCCTGACAAAGATTTACGAATCCAGAATTTCAAATCTTTATATTCAGTAGAAACTGCATTTTGGTCTTGTCCATGCAAACCTACAGACATTTTAATTACATAATTAGAAAGGAAAGCTTGAAGTTGAGCTTTTGTCAATTTAACTGCTGCAGATTGTACATACATTGTTGAAGTATAATCTTGACCAAGTGCAGTACGTACTGTATCATCACAATATTGCATTGCAAATTGTGTTGTAGTATCAATTACAACTACTTCAGGAATTGTATCAATTGTAGTTGTATCGGTTGTATCAGTCGGATCCTCACCAGGATTTGGTCCTACTGGTGGTTCACATGCAGTAAACACACACAATACAAAAACCGACAATACAATAAAAAAGTTTTTCAAATAAAATTTCATAATCTAAAGTGTTTTTTCAATAATAAAAATATAATTATTCAGCAGGAATCTCTTCCTTAACATATACAAAGTTCAAAGTAAACGTAATAGATTCTTCACCATTAGAGATTGTAAATACACCTGGACAAGTTGCTGTCTCTTGGAAAATTTGTTCACCATCAACCCATGTTGCTACAGCAAGGTGCATAGCTAACTCTTGCTCGTCTCCAGAAGCAATTGTAGCGATGTCCCAATTTTGTTCTTTTTGACCATTACCTGGCATACATTGAGCAACGCAAAACGATGGTTGATAATTAGCATAGTCATAATTACGAACCTCTTTTGCTGTGAAAATTTTCTCTTCATCAGCATTATTTGTCAAATATACATGAGCAACTATTTCTCCCCATGCATAATGCTCCATAGTAACATCAATAACATCACCATCTTTAATTTCTTCTCCATCATATTTCAAAGAAAAAGAAAGAGTTGCAGGAGTTTCTGTTCCTGTTGTATCGTCTGTATTACCTCCATTATTAGTACCTGGACCATCTGGGTTTTCACAAGCGAAAAAAGACACTGCAATAAATGCTACTAAAAAGAATTTTAAAGTTTTCATATTGTTTCAAAAGTTTTTATTTGGCACAAAGCCAAGGTTAATAATTATTTTATTTCAAAATTAGTGAGAAGTTCCTTCTCCAAGAGCAATTTCTGCAGCTTGGATAACCTCATGAGTTTTTGTATCAATCAACACTGCAACTACAGAACAATTATCTGCTACATATTTCTCATTTACAGAAAACGAACAATCTTTGGTAGTAGGCTCAGATACAGCACCAAGTTCTTCTCCCCAAAAACCATTCAAACAAGCTCTAAACACATGATTATGCACATAATTTGTTATTGCACCTGATTGTTCTTTCGCATCTGGATGGCGTTCTTTATAACTCTCAACCAAATCATGCGACATATTTTGAGGTCCTACAATATTGCTTTCAAGTAACCAAAACATCAACGAAACAGACTCTAAATTTACTTTTGGGTTCAACGCTGCAGTCACAACATGATTATCATCCTTTACTGCATGTTGTAATTCAAGCAAACATTTTGCTTCTACATAGCATTGATTAAAAACTTGAGCTGTCCATTTTGAACTTCCTTGCAAATATTCATTATCAAATTTTGCAAAATTTATAACACCAACTGGCAAACCAGTACTAACATTACCACCAAACTCTACTAAATAGTCATAAGCCTCTTTAGATTGAAGAATAACTTTTGGAGTAATTGGTTGTGTAAAATTAAGACCTTCAGGGTGCATACCAACAACAATCACATTTTCAGGGATTGTATCTAATAAATCGTCAGCAATCATTGCAGCACCAGGACAGTTTGGACATCTATTACCTGTAAATTCAATCAACAATGTAGTTCTATCCGTCAAAGGTCTGCTTTCTACAATCAATCTATCTTCTTCAGAAATCACATCACAAGCGACAAACGACAACACTGTTACACAAACTGCAAAAACCAAATTTTTTATTTTCATAATTCAAACAAATTTAGAAATTAGAAACTTACACTATATGACAACGACAAACCTTTAGAAGCTGGCACATAACGACAAACACCACCTGAACAGTTGTAACCAGCACGTGTACGTCCATAAGCCAATAAAACACGATGAGCACCCCAATTGTAAGATGCAGCTATTTTATAATAGTGTTGTTTAGTTGCATCGATATTATAAAGGTCTGAAACTTCAATCATAGCATGTTGGAACAACGAAATTTCATACAATGCATACACCCATTGACCACGATCTTGACGAGTAAACAAATATTGCAACTCACCACGCATACCTATATTTTTTGATGGGTTATATTTCAACTCAACAATACCAATATGCGAATTTACAATATCACCAGGTTTCGCCCCCTTGAAATCATGTATTTCAGGTTCGCCTTGCACTACAGTTTGGTTATATTGTTGATACATATAGAGTGCAGTCATTGCGAATTTTTTTGTTATTTTCTTTGAAAATTCCAAATGCACATCAAGATAATATGTTTTATCGCCAAAGCCAAAGAAAGGTGATGTATAACCATTAGTACCTTGCAAAGTACCTGTTTCATTCACAGCAACAGGGTCGGCTTTAATGCCACGAATATAAGTACCATTCAAACGGAAACTTGTACCATATTTACCACCCATTGGAGTTTTACGTTTGAAAGTATAACGAGCTTCAGCTTGGAAAGCCCATTCACCTGGATTTTTTGATGTTGCATTATATGTTCCATATTGTGTTGCATAAGGGAACATAGCAGCAAGTGCGTATGTGTGAGTCATAGAGAATGCAGGCATGTGATTGATAAATCCACTTATACCAGAACCTGTTCTGTCAGAACGGAACGACATATTCTCCGAACGCTTAGCTTGTACAAGGAAACTCATACCACGCTGTGAATATGCCAATGACAACATAGCCACTTGACCTGGTTTGTAGATATAACCATTATCTGCCGAAGGGTCATTTGCTTTATAAGCATATTCCACCAAAGCATTCCAACCTCCTTTTTGGAAACGAACACGTACATCACCCGCACCAACAAATTTAGGCAAGTTTAATTTATATCCTGCTGTTGGTTGGATAACCTCATCTGGGTCGTATTTACTAACATACGAAGCACCAAACAAAAGACGATAACCACCATCTTGCATAACTTTCGACCACTCATCAATATTCAATTCAAGGTCGGCACCCATCACAGCACCTTGCGAATAATCGAAGCCAAAGGCATTATCCATTCCGTAATTAAAATACTTACGTTGCATACCCCCTAAAGCTTTAAGACGAATACCTTTATAAGGAGTAAAAACTAAACGCGCGCCACGCAATGAATTATCAACACCAAGAGGACGATCTTCATAAGCACGGAAAATAAAACCCATACCAAATTGGTCGTAAATATTACCAACTGTAGCCTCCAACCATTTGTATTTACCTGTAACATAAATATTTGGCAGACCACCACCAGCAAAATTGGATTCGAAACCAGGTAGAGGTTTATGCATAAGTTCAAGACGCGCTCCAGCAGTTACATACTCGCTTGCCAACGACAAATCGAGATACGAATTACTAACAAATGGACCAGCATACTCAGTTGCACCAATTACACTATCAATTTGACCTACAAGCGCATCAGTTTGAAAGTTACCTTTCAATGTAACACCCCCACCATCAGCTTTTGCGATAGCAGGGAGCATTAATAATCCGACAAAAACTATGCCGATTATATTTCTTAATTGTTTAACCATTATTATAGATTATTAGTAGCAAGTAGCGAGTAGCGAGATTTTTTCTCACCACTCGTTACTATTTACTCATTACTATTTATTCATTAATTATTTTACAAGTTCACGTACTTTTTCGATCAACTCTTCTTCACCGCCAGCAACGTATCCTTGGTGACTATAAACAATTTTACCATTGCCATCAACAATAAATACATAAGGCACCATAGTACCAACATTCATAGCACGGCTAAAATCGCAGTTAGGGTCAAGCAACACTTCATACTCCCAACCTTTTGAATCAACAAGAGGTTTTACTTTATCCACGTTTTGACCTTGGTCGATAGAAACTGCAATAAGTTTTACGCCTGTTTCTTCTTCCCAATCTACAATTTGTTCGTGAATTGCATCAAGCTCACGTTGACATGGTTTACACCAAGTAGCAAAAAAACTAATAATAAATGGTTTACCATCATTATTCAATTTAGCAGTATTCACTGTTTTACCATCAATATTTTTAAGAGTTACTGATGGGAGTTGAGCAAAACAGCCAATGGCCATCATTGCTACTACGATTAAAGCGAGTGTTTTTTTCATAACTTATAGTTTTTTTTATTATTTATTTACTATGTTAGACTACAATTTTTATTAAAAGTAAAATCAACTTGCAAATTTACAACTTTTTTTGCGATTACACAACAACTATTTTTTACAATAAACCTGCATAAAATCGATTTCAAAATCAGCCTCTCCAGCTTTTTTACCTTCAGCAACAAAAGAGTTAATCATCGGATACATAGCTTCTTGAGGCATAAAATTAGATGTACGGAACACTTCTAAGTCATTGATATACCATATCAACTCTTTCTCGTTCCACTCTAATGAATAAATAAAGAAATTTGAAATATTAAGTCCTTTAATACGTGTTGAAGTATATTTTGTTTCAAATTTAGAACTCCAATATATACCAACTTCAATCTCTCCATTTTCGCATCGGCATATATTGATATGAGGAGTTTTGTCTTCACCCTTCAACCAAAGAGCATGACTGACACCTTTTGCTCCTGCGAAACGCATTTTAGCACGATACAAACCTCCCTTTTGACAAACTGCATTACGACCATGAATTACATCTGATGTATAATCAAACTCTTTTTGAACAAAACCTTTTTCTGGATGCCATGCCAAAGCTTCGTTTTTCTTCTCTTTAGTCACAATATGCAAATTTCCACCTATCACACGCACATTATTTCCATTATTATTTGACTGCTGCTCGTTGACAAATGAATGTTTACCTACAAAAGCTTGACTTTTATAATGAAAACCCACTTCCCATTTTGAAGCATCAAGAGAATTCCAATTAAAATTATCTTCAAACACTAACTCATAACCTGCTAATGTCTTAAAATCCTCAATTTTATGCTTCAAATAGAAACGAATATCTTCATTATCCGCTAATCTATGAAAACGCTCTTCTAATTGATATTCTTTTGTTGTCTCCCAACGTTTTGGATTAGCCCAAAAATCATTATTTTTTTGAAATTCTGGATGAGAAACCTTCTCTTTCAAATCCAAATACTCTTTTACAATATATGAATTATGAAAACGTGTATAAATTTTATAGTCTTTAGATTTCTCAAATTTCTTTAAACGTGTAAGTTCTGACGATTTTTTTACCAAATCGTGATTTGCCAAAGAAACAAAATCTGGTGTTTCTTTAAAAGCCAAATAATCAGTCAATTCTTTAGAATTTAATACATCAAAATAGATTTTTAACTCAGATTTTTTTTCTAATTTCCTAAATTTTGACATATCCCTATACTCTTGTGTATCCTTATACTTACGACTCACAAGCGTACGTTTTAATTCTTTAAAGCTTGATGATTTAACTTGTTGATAGAGTTCATTATACTCTTCTAACTCTTTTGATTCACTAATCAAAAGATAACGTTTATAGTCCACTGCTTCTTTCCGAAGTTTATCTTCATACTTAGCAGTTGACATCAAACCACCAAAAAGACTTTTCCAATAAAGATTCATATATTAGATTTTTAATAGCGAGACTTCATGTCTCACTCGTTTTCACTTTTAATTATTTCTTCTTTCAACTCTTCTAAAGTATCAACTACTTTGAAGTTGCCATTGCGAGTGAATTTATAACCCAATCCAGATTTCAATATTTTATCAAATTGCAACAACAATCCCATCCAAAAATTATCAGGATTAAACAATATAGTTGGCTTATCATGCTCTCCAACCATACATGCCGATATTGTATCAAACATCTCATCAAGCGTACCAAATCCACCTGGAAATACAATAAATACATCGGCATACTCCTTCATCATTGCTTTACGCTCAGCCATATCACCCACAACAAATAGTTCGGTAGGCAAATCGCTTTTGCGCCCCTTTTCTACAATACATTCAGGAATTATACCCACAATATCTCCACTAACATCAGCTGCACCTTGCGCCACAGCACTCATCAATCCGCCTGTTGCACCACCATAAACAAGTACATGACCTTTTTCAGCCATCCACTTACCTAATTCGGTTGCTTGTTGTTTGAATTCATCGCACACTTGATCTGACGACGAACAATATACACAAATATTCATTTTAAATTTCTCCTGCTTGAATTTTAGCATGCATGCTTGCGGCAGCTTTACGACCGTCACCCATTGCAAGAATAACAGTTGCACCACCACGAACGATGTCGCCACCTGCAAAGATTGTAGGAATTGAAGATTGCAATGTATCATCACCCACTTCGATAGTACCTTTGCGAGTAACAGCCAAGCCTTCAATTGCACTTGGAATCAATGGATTTGGCGATACACCAACGCTCACAATTACTTCATCAACGTCAATTGTTTCGATTGCACCAGGTATTGGTTCTGGTTTACGACGACCTGACGCATCAGGTTCACCAAGTGCCATTTTTTGAAGCAACATTTGTGATACACGACCTTTTTCGTTACCTTTATATTCAATAGGATTATGAAGTGTCAAGAATTCAACACCTTCTTCTTTAGCATGTTTCACCTCTTCAAGACGAGCAGGCATCTCTTCTTCCGAACGACGATAAACAATCATAGCACGCTCTGCACCAAGACGTTTTGCTGTACGAACTGAGTCCATAGCAGTGTTACCACCACCAATTACAGCCACACGTTTACCTTTCAATACAGGAGTATCTGTGTTAGCTTTTGCTGCACCCATCAAGTTCACACGCGTCAAATATTCGTTAGACGACATAATACCGATAAGGTTTTCGCCAGGAATATTCATGAAATTAGGAAGACCTGCACCCGAAGCTACAAACATTGCACGGAAACCTTCTTCTTTCAATTGGTCGTATGAAATTGTTTTACCTACGATACAGTTTTTAACGAATGTAACACCCATTTTTTCGAGGTTACAAATCTCAACATCAACAATATTGTTAGGCAAACGGAATTCTGGAATACCGTATTTCAACACACCACCAATTTCGTGCAATGCTTCAAACACAGTAACTTGATAACCCAATTTAGCCATATCACCAGCAAATGACAAACCACAAGGACCAGAACCTACTACCGCAATTTTAATTCCATTTGATGGAGCCACTTCTGGTACTGCCATTTTGCCACTATTACGTTCATAGTCAGCAGCAAAACGTTCGAGATAACCAATTGCCACAGCTGATTTACCTGTTTTTGTATGAATACATTTGCTTTCGCATTGACGTTCTTGAGGACAAACGCGACCACAAACAGCAGGCAAAGCCGATGTTTGTTTCAACACTTTTGCAGCTTCAAGAATTTCGCCACGCTCAATATTTTTGATAAATGTAGGAATATTAATGCTTACAGGACAACCTTGCATACATGATGGATTTGGGCAGTCAAGACAACGTTTTGCCTCCAACAATGCTTGTTCCATTGTAAGACCTTGGTTCACCTCTTCCGAATTTTTGCTACGATATTCACCATCCAACTCATTCATCTTCACGCGCTCAATAGCCATACGCTCTTTTGGTTTCATGGCAGTACGTAATTCTTCACGCCATGCTTCATTTCTTCTTTCCATAATTATATTTTTAGTAGCGAGTAACGAGTAGCTAGTAAGGATACAAAACCTTATCCCCTACTCCTTGCTCCTTGCTCCTTATTTTTTAAAATTTTCAAACGATTCTACTTCTGCATCTTTATAAGCCGAAAGGCGCATCATCATCTCATCAAAATCTACTTGATGAGCATCAAATTCAGGACCATCAACACAAACAAACTTAGTTTGACCGCCAACAGTCACACGACAAGCACCACACATACCTGTTCCATCCACCATAATAGTATTCAACGACGCAACAGTAGGAATTTCGTATTTTTTAGTCAAAAGACTAACAAATTTCATCATCACAGCAGGACCAATTGTAACACACATATCCACTTTCTCACGATTAATCACCTCTTCAACGCCTTGTGTGATAAGGCCTTTATTGCCATACGAACCATCATCTGTCATAATCACCACCTCATCGCTATATTCGCGCACTTGTTCTTCGAGAATAATAAGGTCTTT
>JAZRJN010000081.1:0-7154 GCA_045645785.1 Candidatus Aphodosoma sp.
ATGGTGCTCAGTTTGTTTGCCCCATGGTTTGGTCGCGAGGTGTTGAACTGGATTGTTGATATGACTTCGGTTGGTGCAGCAATCGTGTTTGCTTACACTACAGCATCGGCTGCTATTTGGGCAATCCGCCACAACCACAAAACACAGGCTTGGATTGGCTTTATTGGTTGCATCATTTCGTTGTTCTTCTTGTCGTTATTGATTATTCCAGGCATGCCAGGTTATCTATCAATTCAAAGTCGCATTATTTTGCTTGTTTGGATTGTGATAGGTGCTGTGTTCTATGCCTTGATTCATGAAAAATACAAAAAAACATCTGACGAAAACAAGATAGAAGAAGTTGAAGATTAATATATATGCTTGACATTGAAAGTATAAGAAAAGAGTTCCCAATACTTGCACGCGAAGTGCATGGCAAACTATTGGTATATTTCGACAATGGCGCAACAACACAAAAACCTCAATGCGTGTTGGACCGCATCATGCGTTCATATACGCTTGAGAACTCAAATATTCACCGTGGCGTGCACTATCTTAGTGGAGTGGCCACAGAGGCGCATGAAGCAGCTCGCCAGCGTGTGGCTGATTTTATCGGTGCTAACTCTAAAGACGAAATCTTATTCACCCGTGGCACAACCGAGAGTGTCAACCTCGTAGCTCGCACTTTGGCTGACCAAATATGCCACAAAGGCGATGAAATCGTTGTTACTACAATGGAGCACCACTCAAACATTGTGCCTTGGCAAATGGCTTGCGAGCGTACAGGGGCAGTGTTGCGTGTTGCGCCTATCAACGAGCATGGCGAACTGATTTTATCGGAATTAGAGGCGTTACTCAGTGAGCGCACTAAGATTGTATCTGTTGCGCACGTAAGTAATGTATTAGGCACTGTCAACCCTGTTGCTGAAATCATTCGTATGGCTCATAAATACGGTGCCAAAGTGTTGATTGATGGGGCTCAAGCTATTGCACATATTCCTGTGAACGTAGTGGAACTTGATGCCGATTTCTATGCTTTCTCTGGTCATAAAGTCTATGCTCCTAATGGCATCGGCGTGTTGTATGGCAAGCGCGAGATATTAGATGCTATGCCTCCATTCATGGGTGGTGGAGAAATGATTGAAACAGTGCGATTCGAAAAAACCACCTACAACAAACTACCTTATAAATACGAAGCTGGCACGCCCGACTATGTAGGCAGTTGTGCATTAGCTACAGCATTAGACTATATCTCGGCAATCGGTATGAAAGAAATTGCTGATTATGAGCACGAACTACTCTCGTACGCTACAGAAAAAATAAAAGAGATTGAAGGTATTCGCATCATTGGCGAAGCAAAAGAAAAAAGCGGTGTACTCTCGTTTGTTGTTGATGGCGTCCACTCTTACGACATAGGCATGATGCTCGACAAACTCGGCATCGCCATTCGCACAGGGCATCACTGCGCCGAGCCACTTATCGACCACTACGGCATACCCGGCACAGCACGCGCCTCTTTCGCCTTCTACAACACAAAAGCCGAAATCGACTACTTCATCTCATCCCTCAAACGAGTGTTAATGATACTTAAATAAAACGTCAACAGACAATAGTCAACGGTCAACAGACCGTAAACACCGTTGACTGTAGACTATAGACTGTAGACAATATAACTTTTATGGAAAATAAACGTTTTCAAATCAATATCGACGAGGTACTAAAGGCAAAAGTAAAGAAAAAACTACCTAAATTCGTAGTCAATTTCTTGAAACGCCGCATACACCAAGACGAAATCAACGACTGCGTCAGCAAAGCCGAACACCCACAAGGCGTAGGTTTCTTTGATGAAGCACTAAAATATGTCGATATAAAATACGAAGTACGTGGAGCCGAAAATCTCGATCCTTCGCGCCGTTGCATCTTTGCAAGCAATCACCCAATCGGTGGTCCCGAAGCATTGATTATGGGCTCAGTAATGCGCCGCTACTATGGCGAAAGTTTTCGCGTGCCAGTCAACAATATCTTAGCACACTTCCACCCTCTCGCCGAATTTTTCGTACCAGTGAATATGAACGGCAAACAGAGCCGCGAAATCAGCGAAGGTCTCACTCGTATGTTCGAAAGTCCTTATCAAGTGCTTGTGTATCCTGCTGGTAAATGCGCTCGCAAAGAGCATGGCAAAGTGACCGAACAACCTTGGAAAAAAATGTTCATCACTCAGGCACGCAAATACGAGCGTGATGTAGTGCCTGTACACATGTCGGGGTACAACTCTCGCCTCTTCATGTTCCTCACAAGCTTCAGCAAATTCATCGGCTTGAAATTCAACATCGGTATGTTTATGCTTGTTGACGAATTATTTAAGAAAAAAGGCAAAACTTTTGTCATTACCTTCGGAGAGCCAATACCTTACAGCACATTCGATAAATCGAAAACCGACCAACAATGGGCTAATTTCGTAAGAAAAAAAGTCGAAAAACTACAAGAAGGCAATGGCCAAGACCCAAATATGTAAAAAGTTGAAAGTTGAGAGTTGAAAGTTGAAAAACCATTCGGTATTCACAAATCATCTCTATACACTATACACTAATCACTAATCACTATACATTATGGTACCTATTATTGACCCTATTTCAAAAGAGTTACTCAAACAAGAACTCAACGAAAAAACATTCCTCAGAAAAACAAATAAAGCTGATAACGAAATATATGTTGTAAACGCCGAAAACTCGCCAAACGTATTACGCGAAATCGGTCGTCTCCGCGAAGTATCATTCCGTGCCGTAGGTGGTGGCTCTGGCAAAGAGTGCGACCTCGACCACTTCGACCTCGAAGACAAAGCATGTTATCAACTCATCGTATGGAATCCAGAATTAGAAGAAATCATCGGTGGCTATCGTTTCACTCGTTGGGCACAAGCATCTTTCCACGAAAACGGTCAGCCATACGTAAACACAGAGCACCTCTTCGATTTCTCTGAAAAATTCCTCAAAGAATACTTCCCATATTGTCTCGAAATGGCACGCGCATTCGTACAACCAAAATATCAAAGTGCCGAAATGGGACGCAAAAGCCTCTTCGCTCTCGACAACCTTTGGGATGGCATCGGCGGACTCGTGGCTACCGACCCATCTATCAAATACCTCGCAGGCAAAGTAACCATCTATAGCACAAGCCCCGACAAGAGCCGCAAAGCTATGATCTACTATCTTGAAAAATTCTTTGGCGACCGCGAAAAAATGCTCATTTCTAAGAATGCCGAAACTTGCACCGACGAAGAACGCGCCGAATTCGACGCCATGTTCTGCGCCGACACAGCAAAAGAGAACTACAAAATCCTCAACAACTTCGTTAAGTCAATGAACGACAGCATTCCGCCGCTCATCCACTCATACATCGAACTATCAAGCTCAATGAAAACATTCGGCACAACATTCGACCCTGACTTCGGCGACTGCTACGACACTGCTATGATCATCACAATCGCCGATATCTACGAACCAAAATACAAACGCTACATCGAATCATACTTCGAACAAAAATAAATTACAGTGAACAGTCTATAATGACATAATCTATCAACCTCTACCCCACATATTCTCCCCCTGTCTTAGGGGGAGTCCCGAAGGGGAGGGGGTTAAGTCTGTTGACCGTTGACTATTGACTATAGACCATATAACAATGCAACAACAACCAATAATACAACCCATCGACCGCAAACTAATCGAAGCCGAACTAACCCAAGAACGCTTTCTACGCACAACCAACAAAGCCGGCAACGAAATCTACATCATCAACGCCCACAACTCACCCAACACCATGCGTGAGATAGGACGCCTACGCGAAATAGCATTCCGCACAGCCGGAGGAGGCACAGGCGAAGAAGTCGACATCGACCAATTCGACACAATGGATACCCCATGCGAACAACTCATCGTATGGAATCCCGACGCACGCGAAATCATCGGAGGCTACCGATTCATTTTAGGAGAAAACATCACCTACGACCCACAAGGACAACCCAACATCGCCACATCACACCTCTTCCACTTCTCACAAAAATTCATCGACCGCTACATGCCATACACCATCGAACTCGGTCGCTCATTCGTTGCCATCGAATACCAATCATCACAAGCAGGTGCCAAAAGCCTCTACGCCCTCGACAACCTCTGGGACGGACTCGGTGCACTCACCATCAAATACCCACAAATAAAATACTTCTTCGGCAAATTTACCATGTATCCATCCTTCAACACTCTTGGACGCGACATGATACTATTCTACCTACGCCGCCACTTCGGCGACCGCCAAAAACTTGTAACTCCACACAACCCACTCAAATTTGCCCACAAACTAACCATACTACAACGCCTATTCCCAATCAAAGCCATAAAAGAAAACTATAAAATACTCAACCGCGAAGTCCGCGCTCTCGGAGAAAACATACCACCACTCGTCAATGCCTACATGAACCTCTCAGCCACAATGAAAGTATTCGGCACAGCCATCAACGACGAGTTCGGCAACGTAGAAGAAACCGGGATACTCATCACCGTAAAAGACATCTATCCCGAAAAACGCGAACGCCACATCGTAAGCTACATCCAAAACCTCAAAGAAACCCTCAACATACAGCAAATTGGCATAAAATAAAAATACATACTCACATTGTGTATCCACTCAAAAAAACACCCAAAATAACGTAACTTTCAACTCTCAACTTTCACATTTCAACTCCAAAAAATGATTCTAATCATACTCATATCCATCCTAATAATCCTCATCGTAGGCGTCACCATCTTCGTCCGCCGTGTCAACAAAGTCACCCCCGAACAACCACCCGTAGAAATAGCCGACGACTGTTGCGGTTCACATGCCGTATGCGAACGCGACAGCCTACTCTCACAAACCGACCAAATCATCTATTTCGACGACGAAGAGCTTGACACCCTTTGTGGCATCCCATGTGAAGACTACACCGAAGCACAAATCACAATGCTCGAAAATGTCTTCTACACCCTCCGCGAGCAAGACGTAGCAGGCTGGATACGTAGCATCCAACTCCGCAACATCGACCTCCCAGAAGACATCCGCGACCAAGCCCTACTCATCGTAGCCGAACGCCGCGAACACACCCTCGAAGAATGGACAAAAAATAACCAATAAAAAAAACGCCCTACAAGGCGTTTTTTTATTACTCAAATATTCTCCCCCTGTCTTAGAGGGACAAGCTCTAAGAGCGAAGAGGGTCTTCAACTTTCAACTTAGTAAGTCCACTCTTATTTCCAATAACAAACAATTTAGGTTCACCAGTACCATTATTCTGTCGTAAATCATTGATATATACTGGCTCACCCAATATAAACAATCCACAACGAAACGTATCACCCACTTTCAACTTAGAATTCTGCGACTCCATCACTTCAAACTGATTATCGCCCAAATATTTCAATACGCACACCCTATTCGGTTGCCAAGCAATCATTAACCTATCACCTATTTTCAAATCACTACTCGACACCGATTCCGACATCACCAAGTCAGAATTATTAGGATTTTCTAATTTCAACTTCTTAACAAAGACATCCCAATTCTCATAACCAAGCGTCTTCGACAACACATTCAACGTACTATTCCGCGCACTATCCACCCCATCAACATATCCCCACAAACGTTTCAATGTCGAAGTACTTATCTGTTCATGAGTACGTTCCCAAATAATTCCACGCAAAAAATCAAAATCAGCAGGAGTTTGTATCTTTCGCTTTATCGAAGTCTCAATCCTGAGACGCAATTCATAAATTTCAGGTCTATCTATTTCCATAACAATAATTTTTGCAAATTTACAACAAACATTCTTAATCTGCAAGGTTCATTTTGGTCCATTTGCAAATGATACAAAAAAATTTATTACCTTTGCAAAAAATATCCACAAATCCCAAAAAGCAAGTCTCAACACTCGCAACTAATAGTCTATAAAAATAATGAACAACGAACTAACATCATCAGATTTTCTCGAAGAAAACTTTTTTACAGCAGAAGATTCGGTATCAGAATATGTAGAGCTAGCAACACAAAGTCGTTTCAATCAATTCTATAAAGTGAAACGATTCGGCCGTTGGTTTATACTCAAAGGTCTCAAACCTGAGTATGCATCAGAGGCGATCTATGTGTCGTTACTTAAAAAAGAGTTCGAACTATCAGCCGAACTCTCCCACCCTAATATCGTAGTAACTATTCTAAAAGAGGACAATCCTCGCATAGGTCCTGCCATCATGATGGAATATATCGACGGCATGACGCTCAACGAGTTTTTAGCAACAAACCCAACCGTCGAACAACGCCAAAAAGTCGTATTGCAACTGCTCGATGCCATGCAATATATCCATTCAAAGCAGATAACACATCGCGACCTCAAACCAAGCAATATCCTAATTACGCGCAATGGATTGAATGTGAAAATTATCGACTTCGGACTAGCCGATGCCGACAACTACGCCATATTCAAACAACCAGCAGGCACCAAATCATACGCTGCACCCGAACAAATGGTATCTGGCTCAACAATTGATTGCCGTACCGATATCTATTCGTTCGGTTTGATACTGCGTGAAATTTTCCCAAAGAAATATAGTGCAATAGCACGAAAATGCACACAATCCACCCCTTCCAAGCGTTATGCCAATGCAACAGATATTCAGCATGCAATCCATCGGCATAATCAGTTGCGCAAGTTAGTGTTGCCTATTATATTTAGCGTTTTATTATTAACAATTTTATTCTTCTTATTGTTCAATCGCACAAATAATGCTACCACATATTCCAACCCTCAGCAAGCAATGATTGACGAAGCCTTTACTGAAATAGACAAAATCTATCGTCCTTATATGGATAGTCTCGAGCAAGGCCTGTTCCTATATGAAGAGTTTGCCTCCTTATCACTAATCCAAAAGAGCAAACCACAAGGAGAATTACTACAATCGTATCTTCAACAAATCCCAGCGGATAGCCCGTTTTATGGCAATTTCATAGCATCGTTCACAGGCTATTTCACAAACGAATATTTCTATCCTGCTAATGAATTATGCAAGCAATTGCCGTCATTTTTCAAAGAACACAACGAAGGACGCATATCCAATTCCGAATTCGAAAAACTCTATACCACATACAAT
>JAZRJN010000082.1:0-1694 GCA_045645785.1 Candidatus Aphodosoma sp.
ATTCCGAAGATTTGCATAATTTCGAGTCCATCGATTGGTGGTTGGAAGTTGCGTATGCGGTCGCGCTCTTCGAGTTCTTTGAGTTTAACAGGCACAAGGTTGAAATTGTCGGAGAAACGTTTGACTTTCTCGCGGTTGGCACTTGTGATGTCGCATTCGCAGAGGAGCATGAGTGAGTCGATGTCGTCGCCTGCATCGAATAGTAGGCGGCGCACGGCAGAGTCGGTGACTACATCTTCGCTAAGCACGATAGGACGCATGTGGAGATCTACCATCTTTTGCACGAATTTCATTGGTTCGCCTAGTGGCAATTTCAATCTCTTAAATATGCCAGGTACCATGCGCTGACCTAGGTAGTTGTGGTTGCGGAAGGTCCAGCCGTGAAGGTCATCCCATTGTTTGCTAGTAGGTTTGCCGATGTCGTGAAGTAAGGCTCCCCATCGAAGCCACAAATCATCACTTTTTTCTGCTACTGAGTCTAATACTTTGAGTGTGTGTAGAAATACATCTTTATGTGCTCGTTCTCCTCGTTTTTCAACACCTTTTAGTCGGTCAAGTTCAGGGAATATTTTAGACAATAGCCCAGATTGTTCTAATAGCATTAGTCCAATTGATGGCTTTGGCGAACGCATTATTTTGTTGAATTCGTCAATTATACGCTCTTTGGTTATTATTTCTATTCTGTTGCAATTACGACAAATAGCATCAAAAGTTTCTGGATAAATTGTGAATTGTAGTTGCGATGCAAATCTTACGGCGCGCATCATCCTTAATGGGTCATCGCTGAAGGTGATGTCGGGGTCGAGTGGAGTGCGGAGTATTTTCGCTTCCATGTCTGCCAACCCTCCGAATGGGTCAACTAAATCGCCAAATCGTTCTTTGTTGAGGCAAAGAGCCAAAGCATTGACAGTGAAGTCGCGACGGTTTTGGTCATCCTGTAGTGTGCCTTCAGAGACGATTGGATTGCGACTATCGCGGTTATAGCTCTCGCTTCGTGCACCAACAAACTCTACTTCAATGTTTTTCTTCTTTACTTGTGCTGTTCCGTATGTTTTGAATACCGACAAGAAAGCTCCTTTGCCGAGTTTGTGTGAAAAGGCTTTTGCCATTTCGATACCACTACCTACTACAACTACATCTATGTCTTTGGATGGTCGCTGCAATAGTATATCACGCACGTAGCCACCGATGATATAAGCCTCCAAGCCCAATTCATCGGCAGTTTCGCTCAATAGTGCAAATACTTTATCTTGTAGGTGTTCTTTTAGATTCATTTCAATTCCAATCTTACTACGTTTTCGACGTGGTGGGTGTGAGGGAACATGCCAACAGGTTGTACGGCAGTGACTTTGTATTTTACATCGAGGAGTTGCAAATCGCGTGCCTGAGTGGCAGGGTTGCAGCTGACATAGACGATGCGACGTGGCGCTGCATTGAGGATGACGTTGATGACATCTTCGTGCATACCTGCGCGAGGTGGGTCGGTGATAATGACATCAGGGCGACCGTATTCTTCGATGAATTTGTCGGTCAATATATCTTTCATGTCGCCTGCAAAGAATAGGGTATTGTCGATGCCATTGAGGGCTGAATTCACTTTCGCATCTTCTATTGCCTCTGGCACATATTCAATACCAATCACTTGGCGTGCTTTGCGACTTACGAAGTTCGCTATTGTTCCCGTACCTGTATAG
>JAZRJN010000083.1:0-6388 GCA_045645785.1 Candidatus Aphodosoma sp.
CATCGTTCGCCAACGTGGTACAGTGCACAATCCTGGTGAAAACGTAGGTATCGGTAAAGACCATACTTTGTTCGCCCTCATTGATGGCACAGTTGTTTTCCGTAAAAAACGTAACAACAAATCATACGTTTCTGTAGAGCCAGTTGCTGCTAACTAATTAGCACTCTAGCTTTAGAAAACCTAAAAAATAGCCGTTTAACTCTCATGTTAAACGGCTATTTTTTTTGTATTAAACAAACATTTTTGTACTAGATACTCAATATTAGTTCTACATTGCAATATCTATGTAATCACTCCTCTACTACATCAAAATCTTCTTTCGATACACCACAAAGTGGACAAGTCCAATCTTCTGGTATTTCTTCAAATGGTGTACCAGGGGCAATTCCATTATCAGGGTCGCCTACTTGTGGATCATAAACCCAATGACATACTGAACATTCATACTTTTTCATAATTTGTTTCTCCTTTATTTTTTTAATAAAACGTGATCTATAATATCTTTTAATTTCTGTTTTGGCAAAGCTCCTTGCGATATTTGAGGGCGTTCTCCCATTGGAATAAAAACAAGAGTTGGTACTGAACGAATACCAAAAAGATTGGCTAATTCCTCCTCTTCATCAACATTCACTTTGTAAACATCCACTCTCCCTTCATACTCATTAGATAACTCTTCTATTATAGGTAAAAGCATTCGACATGGACCACACCAAGAAGCATAAAAGTCGATAATTGCAGGTTTATTCCCTAAAAAACGCCAATCACTAATAGGATTTTTCTCAGAATCCATCACACGTCGAAGAAATCCACCTTTTGTAAGATTAATTGCTGACATAATATTCTATTTTAAATTAAACGATTTTGTTTGTCAACAATTACACTACAAATATAGTGCAAATATATTAAAATGCCAAAATATAAGACAAAAACATAGCATTTTGTCATACAATGATTGCCACATGGCTTTTTTTTTGTAAATTTGCATATATTTATAAATAAAAAATAGCAAAAAATATGATTATATTTAACACTACATTTTCTATACACGAATCGGTAACAGACCGATGCTTGAAATATATCCAAACTCAATATATCCCAAACATGATGGACGATGGATTCATCAATCCCCTATTGCTGAAAATTCATAGCGAATCAACCGATGGCTACCACAATTATGCAGTGCAATTTTATGCATCGACATTAGATTTTGTAGTAAATTGGAAAAATGAGATGGAGAAAGAGTATATAAGTGAAGTGCGCTCTATTTTTGGAGAAAAAGCACTCACTTTTAGTACAATTATGGAAAGGATATAGGAATGAGGAGTGAGGAATGGGGAATTGAGAATGGAGAATGGAGAATGGAGAATGGAGAATGGAGAACTGAAGGTCTTTGAGCCTTTGGTGATAAAATTGGAATAAAAAATATGAATAATCAGACACAAAAAATAACACCGGAACGCATTATATTAGGGATTGACCCGGGCACTACTGTTATGGGGTATGGTGTAATACGTGTTGTTGGCAAAAAGGCTGAATTGATAACTCTCGGAGCTGTAGATTTGCACAAACTGAAAGACCATTATCTTACACTTAAAGAGGTGTTTAATGCAGTTACTGCACTAATAGAAAAATACCTCCCTGACGAAATGGCAATTGAGGCTCCGTTTTTCGGAAAGAACGTACAATCAATGCTTAAACTCGGTCGTGCCCAAGGGGTTGCCATCACCGCTGCCCTACTTCGCGACATACCTATCACCGAATATGCCCCACTAAAAATCAAGATGGCTATCACTGGCAATGGCTCAGCAAGCAAAGAGCAAGTGGCAAGTATGCTTGAGCGTATGCTACATATACCTAAAGAGATGATGCCTAAGCACTTGGATGCCACCGACGGATTAGCTGCAGCCTACTGCCACTTCTTGCAATCAGGTCGCCCTGAAACAACAAAAAAATATTCGAATTGGAAAGATTTTATTGCTAAAAATCCAAATAAAATTAGTTGATAAAAAAACGCTAGACTATTATAAGTTTAGCGTTTTTTATTTTGGCACAATAATTGAATCTACTAGTAAAAAATAAGTCTTGTTACTCGCTACTCATTACTAAATATCTAAAATATGAAAACCTTAATCTTATTTATTATGCTACAATTTACATTACCTCCGCTACCATACGAGTATGAGGCATTAAAACCTGCTATTAGCGAAGAGACTCTTCGCTACCACCACGACAAGCATCACTTGGCGTATGTGAATAACCTAAACAAGTTGGTAAAAAACACCGAGTATGAAGATGCAGAATTGATTGACATTGTGCGCCATGCAAAGGGTGCTATATTTAACAATGCGGCACAAGTGTGGAATCACACTTTCTATTTCGAACAATTTGGAACATGGACTCCTATAGAAGGTCAATTAGCACAACAAATTGTGCGCCAATGGGGTACAATTGAAAAATTTCAAGAAGAATTTGTTTCTGCTGGTGTGTCACAATTTGGCTCTGGCTGGGTATGGCTTGCTTGCGATAAGGATGGAGAGTTAAGCATCTTAACCGAAGCAAATGCTGGCAATCCTCTCACAAAAGGCTACATTCCTCTACTCACATTCGATGTGTGGGAACATGCCTACTATATAGATTATCGCAACATGAGAGCCGACCACTTAAATGCACTTTGGAACATTTTAGACTGGCGAGTGATTGAAGATAGATATATGTTCTTCTTGGATTATTAAAAACAAAAAGAGGTGAACTCCATTTAGGGTTCACCTCTTTTTATTATTTCTTTTTCTTTTCTTTCAACCATTTACGAAGGGCAACATGATATTTAGCTGCATTACGATTATGCTCTGCAAGAGTTACAGCAAAATTATGAGTGCCATTAAAGTCAGGATGTGCACACATATAGATATAATTATGCTTTTCTGCATTGAGTACAGCATCGATAGTTGCTATACTTGGCAAACGAATTGGTCCAGGAGGTAATCCAGCATATTTGTATGTATTATATGGGTCATCTACTTTAAGATGTTCAAACAAAATACGATTAAGTGTGAAATCTTTGAGTGCAAATTTCACCGTTGGGTCGCTCTGCAAACGAATACCTCTACGCAAACGATTGAGATACAAACCTGCTACACGCGATTTCTCAGGCTGATAGTTAGTCTCCTCCTCTACTATACTTGCAAGTGTGATAACCTCTGGTATTGTCAATCCAAGACGCTCCGCTTTTTCTCTTCGACCATTAGCATCCCAAAAAGCATCATTCTCTTTTTTCAATCGTTGCATCAATTTTTCAACTGAAATAGTCCACCACACTTCGTAGGTATTACGAATTACAAGTGCAAAAAGATGCTTTGGTTCATAACCCAATTCTGCCATTTTAGCCTCATCTGTTATAAAATTCATTATTTCAACAGAATCCATCATCAACTGTTTCGACACCTTAGAAGCAAATTGTTCAGGCAAACGCATATAATTGATAGTAAAGCGCACAGGGGTTTGCTCACCACGTTGCACACGTTGCATCAATCGCAAATAATTCATATTTGGAGTAACAACATAAGAACCTGCTGGTAGAACAGATGTAGATTTCAAACCCAAAGCACGTGCAACCAACATAAAAGCTTTTGGTTTTAAAACAACGCTATCAGCCTCCAATTGAGCTACAAAATCCGCAACATTTTCATCCTTATCCACATAAACTCGGACTTCTTTACCCTCCAAAGTATGCACTTTAACATCAAAAATATTAGTCCAAATAAGAAAAATAGCTAATAAAGCGACCAATGCAAATACAAAAAAAGCAAGAAATAACTTTTTCCAATTATCTTTTACATTCATAATCAAATATTTAATTTACATCAATTATTTTCATAACTCAAATACAAAGATAAGCAAAATATTTTAATCAAAAAGTTTTGTAGAATGAAATATTTATTGTAACTTTGCACTGCTTTTTTAGGAAAGCTTGTTCAGTAAAACTGACCTGACTGGAAGTGTGGGTGAGTGGCTGAAACCACCAGTTTGCTAAACTGACGTACGGGTAACCGTACCGGGGGTTCGAATCCCCCCGCTTCCGCTGAACAAAATTTTCAAAAAAATCGATACTTAATAAAAAAAGTATCGATTTTTTTTTTATTTAATAATTACTTTATTCACACTACAATTTATCTTAACAAAATACATTCCACATGGCAAATGGATACTTGAGGTACACCCAGAATAAAACTTACGCATAGACATATCATAAACCTCATACTTCAATCCATCTTCTACATATAGTACCCTATCCTTAACATAAAATGCTATTTTTTGTGATATAACACCTACATCACTTATTATTTTCTCCCTAAAATTTGCGGTCAAGCTAATGTCTTTGCTTAAAACAATCAAGCGAGGATTATCAGTCACACCATCGCTCCAATCTTCAAATTCATATCCTTCGGCTGCTTGTGCTTCGATAACAACATCGCTGTTTGTGTCATAGTAGCCCGCACCTTGCACTATACCCCATTCTGTATCATTCACCTCAAGACTAATGGTATTGAGAGTAGATATATTAGTAAAATTCGACCAATAAGTATGCTTGGCATATACCGAATAGGAGTTTTTGAATACTCGCAACAAACAAGAGTCAGTATTGAGCGAGAGATCTTTAATAATAGGAGGCTCAGGGGCAAGAATAGTAATAGTATCGATAGAGACACAACCGAGGAACGAGTAATTGCCCATCTTTTTTATATTGCGACCAAACACTACGGACCGCAAATTAAGAGATTCGCGAAATAGATTGGCACCGAGCTCCGTAACGCCATCGGGAATTGCGACCGACTGCAATGCGTTGCAATAAGAAAAGGCGTAATGATCAATAGTCTGCAACGAGAGAGGCAATTCAACATGCTGCAAATTGCAATAAGCAAAAGCATAGTGGTCAATGGCTGTAATACCTTCAGCAACAACGATAGAATCGCGACCGCCTGGGGCTAGAATAAGCATAGTACCCTCTTTGTTGCATAGACAATCAGAGATACTTGAATAAGTCGTATTCTCGGCAGCGACGTCTATCGTTTGCAATGCATGCGAAGCCTCGAAGGCATAACTGCCCACCATTACGACATTTTTGGGAATATAAATAGACTGAAGCGAATCGCAATTAGCGAAAGCTCGCATACCAATTTTGGTTATTGAATCGCTTAGAGTTATTGACTTTAAGGATTTTGTATTGCAAAAAGCATAGTCGCCAACAGATTTTACTGTGTAGGTAATACCCTCATAAACGATTGTTTCGGGTATCAACAACTCAGATATTTCATAACCAGACCCATTATCGTCAGATTTATTTCCATCATTCACAACAGTAGCTTTCAACTCATCGGGATACAAGGCATAATAGATGCCATCAATCAACACATCTTTGGCATGCGCAGTTGATATGCAAAATATTAAAAATAAAAATATCGCTACTCTATTCATAAATTATATCAATAGATTTTTCGTAGTGGTAGTTATTTTAATTGTTATCTCTGCAAAGTTACATTTTTATAGGGAAATAAACAAGAAAAACTACATTTTATGAACAAATAATTACAAAAAAAGCAGACTGCAACAAGTACAATCTGCTTTTTAGTAAAAATATTTTCAGTAAATAAAGAATTCCTCCTACTCCCTATTCCCTATTCCCTACTCCTTATTCCTTATTCCTTACTCCTTATTCCCTATATATCACGCTTTATATTTTTCTACCTCTTCTGGTTTGAAGGCGTTGATAAATGCATAGTGTTTTTCTACTTCAGCTTCGGCATAGTTTACATAAACTTCGGCTGATGTAGCAAATTGCTCATCGCGTGTTGCATCGATGATAAGGAGGTAAGTCATAATGATGTGACCTGCCATTTGTACCATACGACGTGCTACGAAGTCGATATACTCTTGGTTTTTAGTTTCAACTACAGCATTTACAATTGCCTCATATTTAGCAGTCATAGCCACCATACGTTCGCGAATAGCAGCGAAACGAGGATTGATTTCCATATTCTCGTATGCGCGAATTTGTTTGAGATAACCACCAGTTGTGACGTGGCGAATAGCAGCTACGGTTTGGAGCTGAGAAGTACCTTCGTAGATAGTGAGGATACGAGCATCGCGATAGAGGCGCTCGCAAGCATAATCTTTCATGAAACCCGAACCACCATGCACTTGAATACAATCATAAGCATTTTGGTTGGCATATTCAGAGGCAAACATCTTAAGCATTGGAGTGAATGCATCAGCCAAGCGTTGGAACTCTTTGTAGTCAGCACGCTCTTCTGGAGTAAGTTTACGAGTAGCTTCAATTGCTTCGTATGCTTTATAGACATCAACAAAGCGTGTGCATTCATAAAGGATAGCG
>JAZRJN010000084.1:0-3257 GCA_045645785.1 Candidatus Aphodosoma sp.
TTTGATATAAATCTCACAACGACATTCTCCTCCTCACCAAAATAACCTACAATATAACCTTGATTTGCCTTTAACAAATACTCTCTATCTAATATTTCAACCCAAGCATTTTTATCAATATCGCCTGCATTATTAGCCGCAGTTGTTTGGTCATAGCGACATATCACCCAGTCACCATCTTTTGCATTCGTTGCGTATGTTAATATATTTCCGTCTTTACTTTTCATCATAACATCTGCAATGGCACAATCGAAAGGTAACGAGAAAAAATGATAACGCAAATTATCAATGTTTTTTTCAACAATTATACTTTTCAACACCTCCAAATTAGCCTCTTCTGCAATAATTAATTCACCAATACACCCGAAACAATCACTTTTTATTACCAACCTATCTATCGTAGTTGATGTCTCTATACTTACATTTTCTTGCTTATCAACGATCAATTCTGTTCCCCATTGAGCATAAAGTTCCATATCATTTTCAACATCCGAAATTGTCGCTCCATCAGCAAAACTACTACCCGAACCATCCGACATACTATTCCACTCCATAAAAGTCTTATCACTACATGTATATACATTAGCAGGCAAAACGACTTCACCACCTTTAACTTGTTTAATGCTATACGTTTTAATAGTATCTTTACCTCCATTGACATCAAATGATATTGTTACATATTCTGCAGACTTCGGTGTTATAGTATAAACAGCTTGCTTATGAATAACAATTCTACTTATCAACACACCAACTGTATTTGAATTTGAAAAAGAAGATAATTTCAAAGAGGTTGAATATGGTACATCAAACGAAAAAGAGTATGTTTTCAATGTATTTGTAAGTTTCGATGACCTAAAAAACCGCTTATCATCATCTGTTGTTATACCAAGATATTGATCGGTTGTCGTACCAAAATTACGAGCTTGCATCTCAACATCTATTTGTATTATATCCTGCGTATAAGGGATATTGATGTAGTCGTCAAGAAACATCGACAAACTACCATTAAAACTCAAAGTTTCATCTACCTTCCAATCATTAGGAACGGTTTTATTTTGCATTGTAAGTCCCTCTGATGTAGTAGCACGATACACTGCATACAAATCAAGATTTCCACTTGGATTATATGGAAAAGTAACTATTTCAGGCGCAATAATAGTCTCGTCGTCCAACACCTCCATAGTCCATCCATAAAACTCCCAATAATCCATAGTCCCCACTGGCTCTGGCTCCATTATTGACTCTCCACTTAAATATTTTATCTCTGATACATTCTCCCCATCATGCAACGTAATAGTATATTCCACAGCATCAGGCATCGTACAGGTGAGATATTTAATACTCTCTATTGTTTGTTTATAAACACTTAAATTATTTTTAGAAGATGTATAACATGCAAAATAATAAGAATTAAGATTAAAATAAAGATACTTTGCATTCGCAGTATATAAGTTCAAAATATATAAATTCGAACTCATAATTGTAAATTGCCAATTACACTTATCATCAAGAGTTGGTGTTGTACCTATTGTATTATTATCTTTTGACTTATTACATAAATATTCAGAACCATTAAAAAGAGTAAAAGTATTATCTTGGTCAGTTAAATTAATTGTTAATTTTTGTACCTCGTCTGTTGGATATATAACTGTTTTATCTTCTGATTTTGTTATTTTCACAGCATTAAAACGGTTATTTTCCAATATCTTTCCCATAGCATAATTATTTGCCGCAGCTGCAATAATTATCTTATCACCATCTCTCAATTGAGATATTTTAGTTACTAACGACCACTTTGATGTACCCATTGCCACTCTATCTGCAAATAGAGCATAAAGGTTTGTATTAGCAGTTGGCACATAATCTTCGGTGATAAATGTCGGTGTTGTATTATTTGCCTCTTGATAGTTGGTAACATCTGTTTCGGCAATCCAACCAGCAAATAGGTTGATTTCATCGTCGCATGATTCGAGATTGAGTTCAGGCAAAACCCCTATAGCCTCACCTTCTGCCACATGCTGCGTATGCACCACCACCCCTTTGTGATAGTAATTAACCAAAAAATCCTCTCCCCACACAACAGTAGAGAGAAGATTTAGTATGATGATAAACAAATAATATTGTTTTTTCATAGTGTTAGTTTTTTAATTAAACTAATTAGTCTAGTTTGAGCAATTCTCAATTCTCAATTCTCAATTTTCAACTCTCAATTTAATAGCCACATAGACCCCTGCAAGCAAAAGTAGAGGGAGTGCAGCATTGCCTACAGGCAGGGCTGGGTCGTTTGGCTTATCGTTACGACCAACGCGCATCATATCACTTGTCGAAACAACATCACTAAACGGAGTATTTTCGGCAGCGTTTATAGTTAGTTGTTCCATTTTAGTTGGTGCATTGTATGTTACGTTTTGCGCCGCGCTATTATTAACTCCATACGAACGGTAATAGCTACTGCTATTATTATTTTGTAAAATTGCAGAAGTAGGAGTATTTACTCTATTTTCTGTGTTCAATACATTATACGAACGACCTTTACTGAACTCTGCAGGAGTGTACTGTTGTTGAGTTTGATGTGGATTTACCAATTTGCGAGTATGAGAATTCGACATGTCAGGTTTCCAGGTTTCAGGCATTTCGTTGTTGAATAATGTAGTTGTTTGAGCCGACAATGTTGCTACAGCGAATAGAGCAATTACTACAAGTTTGATATAATTTTTCATTTTATTTTAGGATTTTAGGAGTTTTAAGTATTTCTGCTTTATGCGGACGCAGCATGCTGCATTCCTACAGTGCAGAACAAAATATGTTAGTAAATTGTTTTGAATGAAACGGTATTGTCGGCAGAGCGGACAATGATGTTATATACGCCACGAGCAACGAATGAGTAATTGAATGTATTAGCATTAGGAGTTGCTACATATATAATACGACCTACAGCATCGTAGATATATACTACAGCGTCAGTAGGCATATTGTTGATATTGAGAGTGCCGTTAGCAGTCCATGTAGTCATGTCGCCCATAGAGTTGTCGCAGTTGGTAGTAATACGTTGTTGTAGGCGGATTTCGAAACGAAGTCGGAGGCCAAGCGGTCTTAGGAAGACAATACTCAGGAACAACTCCTTGGCTCACAGAACGACATGGCTACGATCCGACTTTGTTGATATTGAGAGTGCCGTTAGCAGTCCATGTAGTCATGTCGCCCATAGAGTTGTCGCAGTTGGTAGTAATACGTTGTTGTAGGCGGATTTCGAAACG